>NZ_MJGQ01000045.1:156911-214288 GCF_001865095.1 Curtobacterium sp. MCBA15_013
CGGTGCCAGCCGGCACCGCGCCTCCAGTCCGTCATCAGGTGACGGCTCCTGCGTCGCTCGCCTACTGCTCGAACGTCGCGTGCAGCGTGATGTCGACGCCGGTGAGTGCCTTGCTGACGGGGCAGGTGGCCTTGGCGTCCTCGGCGGCCTTGAGGAAGGCCGCCTCGTCGATGCCGGAGACCTCGCCGTTCACGGTGAGGACGATGCCGGTGAGCTTGAACCCGCCCGCGCTGTCCGGGCCGAGCGAGACGTCGGCCTTGACGTCGAGTGCCTCGACCGTGCCGCCGGCCTCACCGAGGACGGCGGAGAACTGCATGGCGTAGCACGCGGAGTGCGCGGCGGCGATGAGCTCCTCGGGGCTGGTGGTGCCGTCGGCGTCCTCGGCGGCGCGCTTCGGGAACGAGACGTCGTACGTGCCGACCTTCGAGCTGGAGAGCTCGACCTGTCCCGTGCCGTCCTCGAGGCCGCCGTTCCAAGCAGTGCGTGCGGTGCGCGTGGGCATGGCCGCTCCTTTCGTGTGGGGGATCGGTCCCGATCGGGACCGCCGACGCCGAGTCAATCAGAGAACGACCGTTCTCGCATCGGCTCTCGGGGAAGACGCAGGTCTGCCCTACGATCGGGCGCATGGGGGACAGTGTGGTCAGCCGATCGCGTCCGGGCGGGGCCCGCTTCGACCGCGGGCTCTTCGCCGGTCGTGCGGCGGTCGGGCCGGATGCGCAACACGTGTCGCCCTGAACGACGGGTGTAATCTGGAGGGCGTTCAAAGGAGACCCACCATGCGCGCCGTCATGTTCGAACAGTTCCAGACGTTCCCGTCCCTCACGGACGTCCCGAAGCCCACCCCGGGTCCGGGGGAGGTGCTCCTCAAGGTCGCCGGTGCCGGTGCGTGCCACTCGGACGTCGCCGTCTACCGCGAGTTCCAGGCGGGACAGCCGGGCGCGCAGCAGCCCCCGTTCGTCCTCGGGCACGAGAACTCCGGCTGGGTCGAGGAACTCGGCGACGGCGTCTCCGGCTTCACGGTGGGCGACGCCTACCTCGTGTACGGGCCGGTCGGCTGTGGGCACTGCTCGTACTGCTCGAAGGGGCAGGACACCTACTGCGAGAACGCCGCCACGAACCCGTACATGGGCATCGGCCTCGGGCGCGACGGCGGCATGGCGGAGTACGTCACGGTGCCGGCGCGCAACCTCGTGCCGCTCGGCGACGCCGACCCGGTCGCCGCCGCACCGCTCAGCGACGCGGCGCTCACGCCGTACCACGCGATCAAGAACTCCCTGCCGAACCTGGCCGGCGGCGGCAAGTACGCCCTCGTCGTCGGACTCGGCGGCCTCGGACAGATCGCCGTGCAGATCCTCACGGCGCTCACCGGTGCGACCGTCATCGCGACGGACATGAAGCAGGACGCGATGGACCGCGCTGCTGCCCGCGGGGCGATCACGGTGCCGGGCGGCCCGGACCAGGCCGCTGCGATCCGCGAGATCACCGGCGGCCGCGGGGTGGACGCCGCGTTCGACTTCGTCGGGGCGACGCCGACGATCACGGTCGCCCAGGCGTCCATGGCCATCGGTGGCCGGTTCACCGTCGTCGGGATCGCCGGTGGCACCACCGAGTGGAACTTCTTCCGGACGCCGTACGAGTCGACCATCACGAACACGTACTGGGGCACCATCGAGGACCTGCACGAGGTCGTCGCGATGTACCGGGCGGGGCAGATCGTCCCCGACGTCGAGCGCTACGCCCTGTCCGACGCGCTCGAGGCGTACCGGAAGCTCGAGGCCGGCGAGCTCTCGGGCCGCGCGGTGGTCGTCCCGACGCGCTGACCCACTCGCCTCGGGGCGGTCAGCGTCCGGCGGCGTAGCCCTGCGCGCCCCGCGAGTTCGCCGCAGCGCCGAGCACGCCGGTCGCGGGGTCCCGCGTCACGCAGGACAGTCGACCGAGCGCCCAGTCGCCCGCCCGGGTGACGACGTGCCCCCGGGCCTCGAGGCCGGCGATCACGTCGTCCCCGAGGCGGTCCTCGACCACGAGCCCCGCCGGCTCCCACGTGCGCGGCCAGAACGACCCCGGGAACGACGTCGTGTGCAGCGCGGGGGCGTCGATCGCCTGCTGCGGGGAGTACCCGCCGACGATCCACCGCAGCAGGAACAGCAGCTGCCACTGGTCCTGCTGGTCGCCGCCGGGTGAGCCGAGTGCGGCGACCGGTTCGCCGTCGCGGAGCACCAGCGTCGGGGTGAGTGTTGTGCGCGGGCGCTCGCCGGGGCGCAGCGTCGACGCCGTGCCCGGTTCGAGCCAGGTCATCTGCAACCGGGTGCCGAGGCAGAAGCCGAGCTCGGGGATCGTCGGGGACGACTGCAGCCAGCCGCCGGACGGGGTCGCGCTGACGATGTTGCCCCAGCGGTCGACGACGTCGATGTGGCAGGTGTCGCCGCGGGTCTCGCCGTCCGGGGCGACGAACGGCTCGCCGCGGTCCTCGACGGGAGCGGCGGGAGCAGCAGGCGCGGCGGGTGCGGCAGCTGCGCCGGGTGCGCGGTCCCGAGCGACCTGCACGGTCGGTTCACCGAGCCCCGCCGCGGCACCGGTCGCGTACGACGTCCGGACCGGCGGCAGGGCGTGCACGACCCCGTCGACCGCCCCCGGACGCAGTTCGGCCGACGCACGCTCGCCGATCAGTGCCCGGCGCGCGTCGGTGTACGCGTCCGAGAGCAGCACGTCGAGGGGGACGTCGCCGTCGCCGTAGAACGCCTCGCGGTCGGCCAGCGCGAGCTTCAGGGCCTCGGCGATCGTGTGCGCGCCGAGCTCGGTCGAGGGGTCGAGCCGGGCGTCGTCGAGCGGTTCGAGCAGCCGGAGGGTCTGCAGGAGCGCCGGGCCCTGACCCCACGGGCCGGTCTTCGCGATCGTGCAGCCGCGGAACTCCGTCGTCGTCGCGGGTTCGTAGGACGCCCGGAACGCGGCGAGGTCCGACGCCCGGATCACCCCGGCGTGGTCGGTCCCGGACGCGTGCCGGTGCGGCTCGCGGACGAACCGGTCGATCGCCTCGGCGACGAAGCCCTCGGCCCACTCGCCGCGGGCGGCGTCGATGCGGGCGGTCCGGGTGTCGGCGTCGGCACCGGCGGCGACGAGCCGCTCGAACACCCAGGCGAGCGCCTCGTTGCGCACCAGTTCCCCGGGGACGGGCACCGCGCCTCCTGGCACCCACTGCGCTGCGGAGGTGGGCCAGTGCTGCCGGAACAGGTCCTGCACGGCGGTGATCGTCCGGACCACCGCGGGTGTGACGGGGTGGCCGTCGCGTGCGTAGCCGACCGCCGGTGCGAGCACGTCCGCGAGCTCCCACGTGCCGTGGTCGCGGAGCAGCAGGAGCCAGGCGTCGACGGCGCCGGGGACGGTGGCGGCGAGGGCACCGGAACCGGGGACGAGGTCGAGGCCCTCGGCGCGGTAGTGCTCCGGCGACGCGCCGGCCGGGGCCGGACCCTGCCCGACGAGCACCGTCGGCGTCGGGTCCGCGGCGGTGGCGAACACCGCGGTGAGATCGCCTCCGGGGCCGTTCAGGTGCGGTTCGACGACCTGCAGGGCGAACGCGCCCGCGACCGCTGCGTCGAAGGCGTTCCCGCCGCGCTCGAGGACGGACTGCGCCGTGGCGGTCGCGATCCAGTGCGTGGCCGCCGCCGTGCCGAACGTGCCGCGGATGTCCGGGCGGGTCGGGTGTGCGGTGGGCGGCGTGAACGCGGGGTTCGGCATGCTCCCATCCTGTCCCCGCGGTCCCGATCAGGCGACAGCCACGGCGACACCGGCGGCGACGAGCAGCACGAGGTACCCCCACGCGTGCACGGCTTCGGGCAGGTGCGGGGGACGGCGTCGGAGCAGGACGATGACCGGCACGGCGCCGAGGAGCAGCACTGCCGCCGCCCGGACGTCCACGGCGCCGACGAGGCCCGCCGCGTGCAGGGCCCCGGCGGGCACGAGCAGCGTCGCGATGGTCGCGGGCAGGGCGATCGCGAGGGTGAGCGGGTTCGCCAGGGTCGTCGCGGCGGACATCGTCGCACCCGCTCGGCGCATCACCGGGACGGTCATCACGCTGCCGCCGACCCCGAGGAACGCCGCGGCGGCGCCGATCGGCAGGCCCGCCACCGTCGGCAGGCCGCCACCGGTCGGGACGTCGGCGGCGGTCGCCCGGCCCGCGGTCGACTGCGCGGACGGGTCCGGGGCACCGGGGCGTGCACGGCCGGGACGGAGGAACCCCGGGCGCAGCACGAGGTCCGCGACCGTGACGGCGAGGTAGACGACGAAGCCCCACCGGATGAGCACGTCGGGGGCGAACCGGGCCGCCGCGACGCCGACGACCCCACCGCCGCCGAGCAGCAGGAAGAGCGTCCACCGGCCCCGGAGCGGCGCGAGCGCACCCCGCCGCGCGGACGCGGTCGCCACCGCGGCGTTGACGAGCATCACGAGCGCGGAGGTCGCCGTCGCCACCCGGACGGCGTCCCCGCCGAGCGCGGCGTCCGCCACCGTGATGATCGGCACGGTGACGAACCCGCCGCCGAAGCCGAAGAGGACGGTGGTGACCCCGACGAGGACACCGATGAGGACGAGCACGACGAACGACACCCCTCCATCACAGCCGGAAGGGGTGCGGCGGACGATCGCATGTGCGGCAATTTCCTTCGAGACCTAGCCTTGCCGTGTGCGCAACGTGTCCGTGGCCGACTTCGACGGCCTCCCCGTGGACGTCCTGCCGATCGGTACCGACTACCCGCCCGACCACCTGCTCGCCCGGCACGAGCACCGGCGGGCACAGCTGCTCTACGGCGCGAGCGGGGTGATGCTCGTCGAGACCGACGAGGGGTCGTGGACGGTGCCGACCGACCGCGCCGTGCTCATCCCCGCGGGCGTCGCGCACGAGGTGCGGATGCTCGACGTCACGACGTGGAGCCTCTACATCGAGCCCGACGCCGTCCCGTGGTGGCCGACCGTCTGCACCGTCGTCGAGGTCGGCCCGCTCCTGCGTGAGGTCCTCCGCGCCGCGAACGCGCTCGAGGTCCCCTACGACGAGGCCGGTCGGGACGGGGTGCTCGTCCGGCTCGCCCTGCACGAGCTGCAGCGGGTGGCGCCGATCCCGCTCTCCGTGTCCCTGCCACCGCACGGGGTCCTCCGCGAGCTGTGCCGTTCCTACCTGGCAGCACCGGACGTCCACGTGACGAACGCGGACTGGGCGCGCGCGGCCTCCGTGTCCGAGCGCACCCTCGATCGGCACTTCCGCGAGGCGACGGGCGTGGGGCCCGCGGGCTGGCGGGTCCGTGCGCGTCTGTTGTCGAGCCTCCCGGCCCTCCGACGGTCCAGCGTGACGGACGTCGCGGGCCGGCTCGGGTACGCCACCCCCGCGGCGTTCACCGCCGCCTTCACGAAGGCGTTCGGTGCGCCGCCGTCGCGGTTCCGGTGAGGGGCTTGCGCAGGACCGGGGACGCACCCATACTGAACCCAGCGGTTAATTAACCGCAGGGTTCACCGAGGAGGCGACGATGGAGACCGACCGCACCGACGCCGTCCTGTCGGCGCTCGCCGACCCCATCCGTCGCCGCATCGTCGAACGACTCGGCAGGGGCGAAGCCACCGTCACCGACCTCTCGGCACCCTTCGACGTCAGTGCGCCGGCGATCTCCCGGCACCTCGGCATCCTCGAACGCGCCGGCCTCATCACCCGCGAACGGCACGGCACCTGGCGCACGTGCCGCCTCCGGCAGGAAGCCGTCGACGAGCTCGGCACCTGGGTGGGCCGGTTGCGGCCCGACTGGGACCGCCGGTTCGACAGCCTGGAGGCGCTGCTCGCCTCCCAGCGACCGCCCGCCCCCGTGGGTGGCGCGTCCACCGCACCGACCGTCACGTCCGTCGACCACCAGGAGCAGTCATGACCGAACAGTTCACCGCCCACGCCACGCACCGGTTCGCGTACCCCATCGCGGACGTCTACCGCGCCTTCGTCGACCCCACCCTGCTCGCGCTGTGGTTCGGGCCGCTCGGCTTCCACGTCCCGGCAGCCACCGTCGAGGTCGACGCCCGGGCCGGCGGGGCGTGGAACCTGACGATGGTGAGCAACGACAACCCCGAGTGGACGTCGCCGGTGACCTCGGTGCTCGAGCAGATCGAGGAGAACCGGATCATCGTCGGCACCTCGACCGCCCAGGGGATCCCCGGGATCGAGGACGGGACGCCGCTGTCCCTCACGCTCGAGTTCGCCGAGGACGGCGACGGGACGATCGTCACGCTCACCCAGGGCCCCTTCCCCGAGGTCATGCGCGACATGAACATCGCCGGTTGGACGCAGTCGTTCCACAAGCTCGAGGCGCTGCTGGGGTCGCCGAAGGAGTTCCTCCAGGCCCTGTGACGACGGCCGTTGCCCCCGGAACTGGGGTTGTCCGGTCCGGGCAACGGGGTTGTGGACTCGTCACGAAAAGGTGACCATCGTTCGGCGGCGTGTCGAGAGCACGTCGCCGAACGGCCGCGCAGGGGCTCGGCCGGTTCCAGATCAGGGGTTCCATGACCAGCACACCGTCCTCCGTCGCGCACGCACGCCGACTCCCTCGACTCGCCGCCGCGGTCGTGGCCATCGCCGTCGTCGCCGGCGGTGTCGTCGGGATCGCCGAACCGGCGTCCGCCGCCGTCGTCCACAAGGGCTCCGTCCCGGCCGGCACGACGCTGCAGCCCGGGGACTCGGTGACCTCGCCGAACGGGCAGTTCCGGCTGATCCTGCAGGGCGACGGCAACCTCGTCGAGTACGGCGTCGGGAACCAGGTGCTCTGGGCCTCGAACACCTCGAACCAGCCCGGCGCGATCGTGACGATCGGCCGCAACCGAGCCGTCGACCTGCTGCGGGGCGGGAAGCGGATCGTCCGCTGGGCCTCGGCCGGCACCGCGCAGTCCACGTCGTTCGCCGTCCGCGCCGACGGCACGATGGGGCTCTACTCCGGCAAGACCGCGATCGTGAACTGGACGAGCCAGCAGGGCACGGTCCCCGCCGGCAACTCGATCTACTCCGGCACCGTGCTCAGCTCCGACACCAGCGGTGCCCGTCGCCTCTCCATGCAGGCCGACGGCAACCTCGTGCAGACCGTGAACCGCAAGGTCGTCTGGCAGTCCGGCACCGCCGGCCACAAGGGCGCGTGGGCCGAGCTGCGCAAGGACGGCAACTTCGCCGTCGTCGGCCGCGACGCCGCCCAGAAGAAGGTCACGCTCTGGAACTCGCGGACCGGAACGGCCGGCGCCGGCACGCTCATGGTGCAGGTGGACGGCAACGTCGTGCTCTACGGCGGCAAGGACACCCGAGTGTGGTCGACGAAGCCCGTCACCGGCATGATGTGGCCGGTCGCGAGCACGAAGATCTCCGGGCGCTACGGCGACGACCGCGGGGCCGGACACGTCCCGCGCTACCACCAGGGTGCCGATGCCCCGGTCGCGGTGGGCACGCCCGTGTACGCCTCCGGGACCGGCACCGTGACGAGCACCGTCGCGAACAACGCCTCGTACGGCAACTACATCGTCGTGACCTACGGGAACGTCACCGTGCTCACGGCGCACCTCAGCAAGATCGAGGTCAAGCAGGGGCAGATCGTGTCCGTGCGCAGCGAGATCGGGCGGTCCGGGAACACCGGGCAGTCGACGGGGCCGCACGTGCACGTGGAGACGCGGCGGGCGGGGTCGCTCTTCGATCCGTTGACGCTGCTGCACTTCCGCTGACGCCGGGGAACGGCCCGCACTGGACCGGTGCGGGCCGTTCGTCGTCGTTCGCCCGGGGGCGACGAAATCCACAGCCTGATCGACTCCCGCACATCACATGTCACGATCGTCGTGTGACGGGAGCCAAGCGCGCAGGGATATACATCGACGGGTTCAACCTCTACCGCCGCGCGCTCGAACAGCGGCCCGAATGCCGGTGGCTCGACGTCCGACGGCTCTGCGAGCTCTTGCTCCCGGACTTCGAGGTGGTCCACGTCCGGTACTTCACCGCGTACGTGAAGTTCGTCGAAGGCGAAGACCCGGCTTCCCCTGCTCGACAGCGCGCCTACCTCCGCGCACTCGCAACCGTTCCCGGGGTCTCCCTGCACTTCGGGACCTTTCGGTCGGATCGTCGGTGGATGGCCGTCAGCCCGCTCGAGCTGCAGGCCGACGGATCTCCTCGAACCGTGCGGGTGCGCAAGATCGAGGAGAAGGGGTCGGACGTCAGCCTGGCCGCGCACCTCGTCTGCGACGCGATGAGCGGGAGCGTGGACGCGGTGTTCGTCCTGTCGAACGACTCGGACTTCGTCGATGCGCTGCGGCTGGCACGGGAGCGCGCCGATGTCGAGATCGGGTTGATCAGCCCGACGGCGGCACCCGCTCGGAGCTTGCTCGCTCTCGCTCCCGATCACGTGCGGCATGTTCGCGCGGCGTCGATGCTGGCGGCGCAGCTGCCCGAGCGGATCGTGGATGCCCACGGCACGGTCACCCGGCCGAAGCGCTGGGTGGTCAGAAGTACAGAAGCCCCGCCAGAGGCGGGGCTTCGCGCCCGGTAGTCGAGACATCCGGGGGTGTGGCACACACGCTATCCGAGAGGCCGGCCACGAGCAAGCGCGGGACCTTGCCGCCGTCTCGTCTGCGCCGCTCGCTCGACTCGTGGCAGACGCGCGACACCAGCACGGACTGCTTTGCTCCAGTCGACAGTCCCGGACCTCGGCGACGCCCCTCCAGTCGGAACGGCCCGCACTCGTGCCGAGTGCGGGCCGCCGTCTCAGTCCCGCCGCCAGACGTCGAGCAGGAGCCTGGTGACGGCCACGAGCAAGCTCGCGACCGGCAGCCAGGACATCCGACGCCTGGGCTCGGACCCGTTGTCCTTCGACATCGAGACCACCTCCGGTGTGTCAGCGCCGGCGGACACGAGGAGCGGGGTGCCGAGGGGTGCGTCCATGACCGGGGTCACGTATGCTAGTTCCGAGCGAAACGCTCGGGACGTCGCGTGTCCCTCTGGCACTCCACTCGGAGAGCAACTCGAAGCCCATCACCGTTGCAGCGGTGGTGGGCTTCAATCTTGCCCGGGACGATCGTCCGGCGACCGCCGCCCCATACAGCAGCCTACGGTGATGATGTGTGATGTTCCACCTGCAGTAGCTTGGTCACTGCCCGCGAATTGGGGGCGCGAGCGATCGCATTGGTGACAGGTCTTCAACTAACGTTGGATCGACCCAGGGGAGGAACGATGGAGTTCGAAGAACGCCTTGCTGCACTGGCCACGAAGGTGCAGAACCAGCGCGAGGCCATCCAGACCGAAGAAGCGACGAAGAACGCGTTCGTCATGCCGTTCATCTCAACGATCCTCGGCTACGACGTGTTCAACCCGCTCGAGGTCGTACCGGAGTTCACCGCCGACGTCGGTGTGAAGCGCGGCGAGAAGGTCGACTACGCGATCATGCGCGACGGCGAGGTGCAGATCCTCATCGAGTGCAAGAAGTCCACCGAACCGCTGAAGATCGAGCACGCCTCCCAGCTGTTCCGCTACTTCTCCGTCACCAACGCCCGCATCGCGGTGCTCACGAACGGCGAGGTCTACAACTTCTACACGGACCTCGATGCGCCGAACAAGATGGATGACCGGCCGTTCCTGGTGCTGGACCTCGCTGACATCGACGAGACGCTCCTCCCGGAGTTGAGCAAGCTCACGAAGGACGTCTTCGACCTCGACTCGGTCATCAGCGCGGCGGAAGAGCTCAAGTACGTCGGCTCGATCAAGCGAGCGATCGCCGCGCAATTCCGCGAGCCGGAGGAAGACTTCGTCCGACTCTTCGCCTCTCGTGTCTACGACGGCCGTTTCACCCAGGAGGCGCGGACGCAGTTCACGACGCTCGTCGCGAAGGCGTCGAAGCAGTTCCTGAACGAGCAGGTCAACGATCGCCTCAAGACGGCTCTCGGCGCCTCGTACACGTCCCCGGTCGGAGCGGAAGCACCTGCGGAGGCCATGACGAGCGCGGCAGTCGCGGAGGACGATCTCGACCGGGACACCGAGATCGAGACCACGCTCGAGGAACTCGAGGGCTACCAGATCGTCAAGGCGATCGCCTGCAGCGAGGTGAAGCCGGACCGCATCGCGCACCGCGACCAGAAGTCGTACTTCGCCGTCCTGCTCGACGACAACAACCGCAAGCCGATCGCTCGTCTCTGGTTCAACGGCAAGAAGCAGAAGTACCTCGGGCTGTTCGACGAGAACAAGGTCGAGACCAAGCACCCGATCGAGGCGCTCGACGACATCTACCTCCACGCGGAAGCCATCCGACGCGGAGTCGCGGCGTGGGTGGAGTCTGCGTGATGGGCCGACGAGTACACGAGGTCGCGGCTCTAGCGAACATCAGCTCGCGCGACGTGATTCGCGCTCTTGTCGAGATTGGTGAATTTGTGAAAGGACCCTCGAGTGTCCTGCAGGAGCCCGTCATCCGTCGGCTCATAGATTCAGGCAAGCTGACCCTCGAGCCGACCGATGCAGTGTCTGCACCAAGCCCGGAGAGTTTTCCCGTGGGAAGCCGTACTCCGCAATCGATTGAGAGTGGTTGGCGCGCTGGCGCTGTCAGAGCGCCAACTCATGACGACCTGTTGCGTAACACGGATTCACTACTTAATGCTTTCCCAAAGCTGAAATCATACAAATCCGCGCTTAATGACCTGGGTTCTCAAATAGTGTACGCCGGCCGGTGTCGCGACAGGAATTTCGATGAGTGCGGGGTCGCTCTCGTTCGGTTTAGTGGTGCCATCGAGGAGGCGTTCGGTTTCACGCGAGAAGTGATGATCTTCTTCTCTCCTCATCGAGATCTACAGATCAGAACCTATCAGGCCGCGGTCAGAGAGCTTAAGACTCTTCGTAGGGAAGTCACTCCAGATCTGATCTTTGTATCCTCGCCAGACCCGCGCGTGCGCGCCAAGCTGGAAGACTGGTCGACGCCCTCCCTTCAGGGGATCCCGTTGGGCGGGGAAGAAGAAGTTACCGCTCTAGGTCTAATTTCCCATATCCGCGATTATGTCTTCACTAGAAATCTGTTCTATGAGACCGGTCCCGTCAGCGGTGACCGCTTCTTTGGGCGGCGCGAATTGCTCCAGTCGCTTCGCGACGACATCCTTCACGGTCGAGTCGCCGGTCTCTTTGGCTTGCGGAAAGCGGGTAAGACAAGCGTACTCATGCAGCTTGCGAGTGACCTTGAGGGTCGCTCCATCGTTTCGGTCTTCATGGACCTCGAAGCATTCCCATCTCCCCCCGATGACCCCACGGATGAAATTCTCACCACCTTGCGGCTCAGTCTCTTGGAGCAGTTGAGGGCACACGGTTTGCGGACAAAAGAACTTGCGGAATTGCCAGCGTCTCCGTCAATAGTCGAGTTCAAGGTAGCATTCCAAGCGCTGCTGAAACGGATTGAGGGGTCTGGGGATCGAATCCTTCTCTTGCTTGACGAGATCGAATACCTCACACCTGCCGACGCTATCGATGTAGCGGAGGGGAGTATGCCGCGAGTTGCTCAATTCCTGGCGGCACTACGCAGCATTGCGCAGGAAAACTCGAACTTTACGTTCCTCCTCTCAGGCCTCACGAGTGCGATCATTGAGAGCGGACGGTTGTACGGTCGCCCAAATCCGTTGTTCTCATGGGCAAAAGCCTATTACCTCGGCCCCTTAAGTCTGGCCGAGGCCAGTGACCTGGCGGTTTCAGTTGGGGCTCGTATGGGTATTGAGCTAGAGGAGAAGGCGTTGTCTGCGCTCTACGAAGCTTCTGGGGGGCACGCGTTCCTTTATCGAAACTTTGCGTCGACGGTTGTTCAGACATTGCCGATCGATGTGTTTCGCCGTAGGCTGACTAAGTCAATTGTTTTGTCGGAGCTGCGCGATTGGCGAGCGAGAGTCCACGGCAACATAACTGAGATGATCGCGCATGTGACGCGGTACTACCCGACCGAGAGCGTCCTTCTTGACCTTCTTCGGGATGATGCATCGGAGTTTGCTTCGTTCGAAGAGACCGACCCAAGCGCTGTCCGTCACTTGATTGATTTGGGGCTGGTGCAGATTGAGGGCGGCGAGTATGAGTTGAATCCAGTATTGGCTCTGCAATGAGTGCGGATCTCAAAGAATGGTCAGAGGAGACGCGAAAGCGACTTCTGGTCCACACGTTAACTTTCGTGCAGATTGGGTGTGCTCACGAACCTGCTCGAGGCCTGCTGGCATCGATCGCGGATACGGTTCATTCGGTCGATGAGTTTCTCTCCGGCGCGTCTTCGCAGGGCTCGATACTGATGATATCCGATCTTGAATGCCTGGTCTCTCGTGAAAAAGGTGAGAAAGGGTTCGGACAGCTGAGGGCTCGCATCGTGGAGGAGATGGGGGCCGGCCGTCGAATCTTATTGGTCTCTCGTTCGCCACGGCTCGCCTTCCCCGAAATGATCGGAAGCTCCGTGCTTGAAGACGCGTCGTTCTGGCGAGTTGCCTCGGCGCATGCTCCGGGAGCTATGCGAGCCTTCCATGCCTGGGACGAGAGTCGTTCCGAGGAGGAGTTCTTGTGCGACGTGCTGAAGGAGCTTGGGTCCGGCGTATGGGCTGCGCTGGACGAGATGTTCTTTGAGATGATGTTGTCGGGGGCGGAGGTGCTAAGTCTCCTCAAGGGGCGCGAGTTGGAGGCCCTGGTCGGTGCGGGGCTCATCCTGCGTGAAGGGGCGGAGCATCGTTGGGCTGCTCCGAAGCGGATTGGGGAGCTAAAGAACGCGCTCGGTACTCTTGTTTCAGGGGCGATCGAGGCGCCGGACGGCGCTGGCGACGTCTACCGCTCGCTTTGGGTCATGGAGCGCGTCATCCGAAACGCGGTTAGAAGGCGTGCCCGACAAGCCCACCCGCAGAGATGGCGATCGACTTTGGTGCCGGAGGGGCTAGCCGGTTCCATCTTGGAGCGAGCGAGTATTGCGGGGTATCCCGCTGCAGTGTCTATCAATGAGATACGTGATCCGCTCGAGTGGCTTACTCTCGGGGAGCTCCTGACGCTGCGCGAGTCGTCTTCAATCGGCGACCTCGGAATGCCTCAACACCTCTGGCGTCTCTTTTCGGGTGAGGTGTCGCCCATTCGGAATCGTCTCTCTCACATGCGAGCACTCAAACAGGCGGACTTCGCCACAGCGTTGAAGTGGGAGAAGGTTCTGCTGCGAAAAGTTGTGTGAGCGCCCCGTAGGGTTGTCGGGATGGAGAAGCGCGGCGGCCGGGTGCTCGTGTTGGTGGCGATCGGGGTGGTCGCGGGGGTGCTCTCCGGCCTGTTCGGCGTCGGCGGCGGGGTCATCGTCGTGCCGGCACTGATGGCGTTCCTCCACCTCGACCAGCGCCGGGCATCGGCGACGTCCCTCGTGGCGATCGCCCCCGCGGCCGTCGTCGGCGCGATCACCTACGCCGTGCAGGGCGAGGTGCACTGGCTCGCGGCCCTGACCCTGGCGGTCGGCAGCGTCGTCGGCGCCCCGATCGGTGCGCGGCTCCTCCG
This sequence comes from Curtobacterium sp. MCBA15_013, assembly GCF_001865095.1. Classification (NCBI taxonomy): domain Bacteria; kingdom Bacillati; phylum Actinomycetota; class Actinomycetes; order Micrococcales; family Microbacteriaceae; genus Curtobacterium; species Curtobacterium sp. MCBA15_013. Next base: position 170,419 of record NZ_MJGQ01000045.1, read on the forward strand.
TGCGCTCCCGCTGCGGGTCCTGCCGTGGATCTTCGTCGGGTTCATCGCGGTCGTGCTCGTCTCGCTGTTCACGACGGTGCCGACGCGTGGCGGCGACGTGCACTTCGGGGTCGTCGAGGCGATCGTGCTCCTGCTGCTCGGGCTGCTCTCGGGCGTGCTGTCGGGGCTCGTCGGGGTGGGCGGCGGGGTCGTCATCGTGCCGGGGCTCGAGGTCGTCCTCGGCGCGGGCGACCTGCTGGCGAAGGGCACCTCGCTGCTCACGATGGTGCCGACGTCGGTCTCCGGCACGGTGGCGAACCTCCGGCGCCGCGCGGTGGAGCTGCGGGTCGGCCTCACGATCGGCATCACGGCCGCGATCTGCTCTCCAGGAGGCGCGTGGATCGCCCGCCTCGTCGATCCGCAGGTGGGCACCTGGCTCTTCGCCGCGTTCCTCGTGGTGGTCGCGGTGATCGTCCTGCGCCGTGGTCGCCGGGCCGTGCCGCGGAACGAGGCGACGGACGGGGAGGTCGCGTGACGCGCCTCCAGGCCGGTGGTGGACGGAACCCGGCGGATGCCGAGGCCGTGCTCGCGGCGTTCGCACGGACGAGCGGTGACGTGCCGGCGGCGCGACGCGTCGCGCGGCAGTTCGCCGACCTCGACGAGGGCGAGCGGTCCGCGCTGCTCTGGAGCGAGGACGCGGGGGCACGGCTCGTCGCGGTCGTCCTGATGGTGCAGGCGATGCGGGAGCACCCGGACCCGGAGCTGACCGACGAGTACCTGTCGGCGGCGAAGGCGGAGCGCTTCGACGACACGGTGCTGGTCGACCTCGGGGCGGAGGAGCTCGTGGGCGCCCCGCTCGTCGGCGGCTCGACCGGACCGCTGTTCGCGCTCGTGAAGTCCGACGTGGCGATGGTCCGGCGGATCGCTCTGGTCGCGACCCTGGCGTTCGTGAAGCAGGGCGACGCCGAGGTGCCGCTCGCCATCGCGGGGCGACTCGTGCGGGAGCGGAGCGACACCGTGCAGTCGGCACTCGGGTGGGTGCTGCGCGAGACCGGCAAGCGGGCGTCGGAGGACGCGCTCGTGGTGTTCCTCGAGCGGCAGGGGCGGTTCCTGAGCACGGCGGCGCGGGCGACGGCGACCGAGCACCTGCCGGCGGCCGAACGCGACCGGTTGCGCGGCTGACGCGACCGGCTGCGCGGCTAGCGCGATCGTCGGCCGTCGCGTCGGACGCGGCGAGAGCCCTCAGTCGGACGCGGCGAGTGCCCTCAGTCGGATTCGGTGGGCTCCGCGAAGAACGTCGTGAGCGACACGACGACACCGTCGCGGACCTCGACGACGTCGATCCCGCGCACGGCGGGCGCCCCGACCGGGCCGAAGCCCCACGCGAGTGCGCCGTGCGTCTGCGAGACGTAGCGACGCCCCTCCTCGACGAACTGGAAGGCGCCGGGCACGGTCTCGAGGAGTTCGGCGGCCTTCTGCTCGAGGGCGTCCCAGCCGACGGCGGTGCCCTCCGGGTCGGTGAAGGTCACGTCGGGGGAGTACGTCCGCTCGATCGCGGCACGGCGGGAGGCGGCGTCGCGGTTCCCGAAGACGTCGTGGAGGTTCGCGGTCAGCAGCTCGGACACGGTGGCCATGCCCGGAGCCTAGCCTGGGGGCATGCACACCGAGGTGCCCCGACCCCGCATCGATCCCGCACTCGTGGAACGGCTCGTGGCCGCGCAGTTCCCGCAGTGGTCCGGGCTGCCCGTGCGCGAGGTCGATCCGCAGGGGTGGGACAACCGCACCTACCGGCTCGGCGGCGAGCTCGCGGTCCGGCTGCCGAGCGCCGCCGGGTACGTGGCGGCGGTCGAGAAGGAGCAGCGGGTGCTGCCGTACCTGGCGTCTCGGCTCGACGTCCCGGTGCCGGAGCCCGTCGGCCTGGGCGTCCCCGCCGACGGGTACCCGTTCCCGTGGTCGGTCCGGCGCTGGATCGAGGGCACGGTCGCGCTCCGGGCGACGGACCTCGACCGACGGGTCTTCGCCGCCGACGTCGGCGCGGTGCTCCGGCAGCTCCGGGCCGTGCCGGCCGGGGACGGGCCGGTCGCCGGGGCACACTCGTTCCACCGGGGAGCGCACCCGTCCCACTACGCGGCCGAGGTGGTGGCGGCGCTCGACGCGCTCGGGGACGCCGTCGACCGCCGTGCCTGCGAAGCGGTCTGGGACGCTGCGACGGCCTCGGTCTGGGACGGGCCCGCCGTGTGGTTCCACGGTGACGTCGCCCCGGGCAACCTGCTCGTCGGCGCGGACGGCCGGCTCTCCGCGGTGATCGACTTCGGCACGTGCGGTGTCGGCGACCCGGCGTGCGACCTCGTCCTCGCGTGGACGTTCCTCGACGGCGATGCCCGCCGGGACTTCCGTGACGCGGTGGGTCTCGACGGCGACACGTGGGCGCGTGCTCGGGGCTGGGCGCTCTGGAAGGCGCTCATCATGCTCGCGGGGAGCGCCGGGCCGGGGGACCGGAGTGAGCACGAGGCGGTGCTGCGGGCGGTCCTCGCCGATCCGGTCGCGGTCTGAGCTGCGCGTCACGCAGCCGGGCCGCCCCGCGCAGCCCGGCCTACCCGAGGAGCCGGGCCGCCCGCCGGGGCCGGGGCCGGCGGGACTAGGGCGTCAGCACCGCGTCCAGCACGAGGTCGAGCGCCGCGAGCTGTCGCTCGGGCGTCCACCGCTCCGGGTCGCCCGCGGCCAACGCGGTGATCCCCTCGACGGTCGCGGCCAGGGCAGCCGCGCGGTCGTCACACACCGCACCCGCGAGGCCGGTCGCGAGCGCGAGCAGTCGAGCGAGTCGCTCGGCGAAGGCGCGGCTGTTCGTCACGTGCCGATCACGCAGCACGGGGTCACCGAGCGCAGCGGCGAGGAACGCGACCCACGCCCGGGCCTCGGCGAGGCGTCCGGCATCGACCGCGAGTGCGCCGCCGGCCACGGCTCGCACTGCTGATGCCGCATCCGGGGCGTCCGCCTCGAGCGCGTCGGCACGGACCCTCGTGCGGTCGTGCAGGACGTCCCGGGCGTGCAGGAGGAGGGCGCGCTTGTCGGGGAACGTGTGGAGGACGAGCCCCGTCGTGCACCCGGCGCGTTCGGCGACCGCACGGAGCGTCAGGCCCGTCGGACCGCGGTCGGCGAGGGTGGTGAAGACGGCCTCGGACAGCCGGGTCCGCTGGGCGGCATCGTCTCGGGTCCGGGGCACACCGGAAGCGTAACAGGTGTTACCGTAACGGTCGTTACTGAAAGGATCACCATGCGCTGGACCATCACGACCGTCCCGTTCGACCACCCGGACGCCGACCGGCTCCGCCGAGCGCAGCGGCAGGAGCTCGACGCGCGGTACGGAACGAGCGACCACGAGCCCGGCGTCCCGCCGACCGCGGCCGACGTTCCGGTGTTCGTCCTTGCCTGTGACGAGCACGGCTCCGCGATCGCCTGCGGCGGACTCCGGCCGCTCCCCGACCACGTCCTCGGTGCCGGGGTCGTGGAGATCAAGCGGATGTACACGGCGCCGTCCGCTCGGGGACCGGTGTGGCGACGGCGGTGCTCCGGCGGCTCGAGCGGGAAGCGGTGCGGGCGGGCGCAGGCTCGGTGGTCCTCGAGACCGGCACGGCGCAGCCCGACGCGATCCGGTTCTACGAGCGCGAGGGGTACACGGCGATCCCGCTCTTCGGCGCCTACGCCGGGTCGACGAACTCGGTGTGCTTCGGTCGGCGACTCGACGCGGTCCCCGAGGTCAGCGCCGCGGACTGATGGGTGTCTCGGCCAGGACGACGTCCGGGTCCATCGGGATGCCTCCGAGCACCCGGGGTGTGCCCTCGTGCCAGGCGACCTCCACGCCGGCGGCCCGGAGTCCGGCGACGCTCAGGTCGATCCGGAGCAGTGGGATGGACAGGTCGGCGTAGCGCTCGGCCACGATCGCATCGACCTCCGCAGGGGTGGTCACACGGACGTGGTCGCCGGGTTCGAGTGGCACGTTCCGGGTCGCGACCTCGTACACGCCGAACCCGCGGCTCATCTCCCAGTCGTCGGCGATCGCCACGTGGCAGATCACGTCGTCCATTGCGCATCCTCTCGTAATGAAACGCCAACGTATCATTACCGGTACACTCGGACCATGGGCAAGCGAGGGCGACCGACCGCGGACGAGCGTGCTGCACGCGACGAACGGGTGCTCGACGTCGCGACCGACCTCTTCCTGGCGCACGGCTTCGCGGACGTCTCGCTCGACCGCGTCGCCGCGGCGGCCGAGGTCACGAAGCGGACGATCTACACGGCCTTCGGCGACAAGGCGGCCCTGCTCCGGGCGGTCGTCCAGCGGCACCACGGGTACAGCGACGACGCGCACCCCGACCTCGAGTCGACCGCGACCGCCGTGGTCGAGGCGTTGCTCTCGGACCGCGCGGTCGCGCTGCACCGGCTGGTCATCGCCACGGCCGTCAGCTCGCCTGAACTCGCACGGGGCTTCCAGGAGGCCGGCCCGCTCACGGCGCAGGCCGCGCTCGTCCGCGCCGGCGCGGACCCGGGCGAGGCGGAAGCGCTCTTCACGCTGCTCCTCGGGGAGCGACACCGTCGGCGACTGCTGGGGCTCGAACCGGCTCCGACCGCTGCCGAGGCCCGCACCGCCGCCCGTCGCGCGCTGGCACGCATCGGAGCAGGACCCGGGGTCCCGGCCACCCGGCACGACCCCGCCGATCCCGCCGGCCCCGGTCCCGCGCCGGGTCCGCCGTCAGCGTGAGAACACGTCGTCCAACGTGTAGGTCCCGAGCCGACGCTGCCGGACGAGCGCGCCCAGCCGGGGGAGCGCGTCGATCGTCCCCGGGAAGTTCGCGTGCCCGATCACGATCCGGCCCGGCGTGAACCACTGGTCCGCGAACCCGACGATCTGCCCGGCACCGATGTCTCCGGAGTCCGCGAGCGTGCCGTACCAGAGCAACGGCGTGGTGTAGCCGACCCGAGCGGCCACCGCGTCGACCCGGGCGTCGTGGTACCCGAACGGCGGCCGGAAGTACGGGCGCGCGTCGACGCCGAACGTGCGCTCGATGAACTCGTGGTTGCGCGTCAGCTCGTCCTCGATGGCCTGGTCGCCGAGCTTCGTCAGCGCCGGGTGGTCCCAGGTGTGGTTGCCCATCTGCACCTGCCCCGACTCGACGAGGGGCCGGAGCACGTCGGCGTGCTCCGTCCAGGAGGGCCGCGCCCCGTTCACGAAGAACGTCAACCGAGTGCCGGTCGCGGCGGCGAAGCGGGCGTAGGCACCGACGACGTCGGAGGACGCTCCGTCGTCGACGGTCCACGCGATCCCGGGCGTCCCCGCCGGTAGTCCGGTCACGGTGCCCGCCGGGAGCGGCGTCCTCGAGATCGTCGGCTGCACCCACGTCGGTGTCGGCGTCGGGGAACGCGTCGGGGTCGGTGGGTGCGTCGCGACGGCCTCCCGTCGTGGTCCGGTCGGCGAGCAGGCCGAGAGCGCCCGGGCGGCGAGCAGGGCGCCTGCTCCGGCGAGCAGGGAGCGGCGGGTGGTGCGGTGGTCCATCGGCACCAGCTTCGGTCGACCGGCCGGTCGGGCGCATCGGCTGGCGGGACGATCCGGTTGGCCGGTCGGCCACCTGGCGCGAGCACGGGACTGCGCACGGCGACGACGAGTGCGCACGGTGGACGGCGCGCAGACGTCGTTCCGATGCGCACCTCCGGCAGGCGGCTGACGCGGGACCCGGGGTCGCCGCGGGCGGGCCAGGAGGCGCGGCTCGCGTCCGCCACGGAACGCGCTGACCGGACGGGGCTGGGAACGCACCACGGGGCGGGCGGGTACCGACGTGGGGAGACGAGCCGCGCCTCCTGGCCGGCCCGAAGCGACCACGAGAGGACCGCGACGTGCGCGCACTGACCTGGCAGGGCACCGAGAAGGTGTCCGTCGAGACCGTCCCCGACCCGACCATCCAGGAGCCGACCGACGCGATCGTGCGGATCACCTCGACCGCGATCTGCGGCTCCGACCTGCACCTCTACCGGGTGCTGGGCGCCTACATCGACAAGGGCGACGTCCTCGGCCACGAGCCGATGGGCATCGTCGAGGAGGTCGGTTCCGCCGTCACGAACCTCAAGGTGGGCGACCGCGTCGTCGTCCCGTTCAACATCTCGTGCGGCCACTGCTGGATGTGTCGCAACGGCCTGCAGTCGCAGTGCGAGACCACCCAGACCGCCGAGTACGGGACGGGCGCCTCGCTGTTCGGCTACACGAAGATGTACGGCCAGGTCCCCGGCGGACAGGCCGAGTACCTCCGCGTGCCGCACGCCGACTACGGACCCATCGTCATCCCGGACGACGGCACGCCCGACGACCGCTGGCTGTTCCTCAGCGACATCCTGCCGACCGCCTGGCAGGCCGTGCAGTACGCCGACGTGCCCGAGGGTGGGACGCTCGCGGTGCTCGGCCTCGGTCCGGTCGGACAGTTCGCGGCCCGCATCGGCGCGCACCTCGGCTACCGGGTGCTCGCCGTCGACCCCGAGCAGGTCCGCCGCGACCTCGGAGCGAAGCACGGGGCCGAGGTGTTCGACCTGACGAAGGACGTCGTGCCGCAGCTCATCGACATGACCGACGGTCGCGGTCCCGACGGTGTCGTCGACGCGGTCGGCATGGAGGCGCACGGCAACCCGGTCGCCGGGTTCGCGCAGCGCGCCGCCGGACTCCTGCCCGACGCGATCGCGCAGAAGGCCATCGAGGTCGCCGGTGTCGACCGGCTCGCTGCCGTGCACGCGGCGATCGACCTGGTCCGCCGTGGCGGCACGGTCTCGCTGAGCGGTGTCTACGGCGGTCGAGCGGACCCGATGCCGATGTTCACGCTGTTCGACAAGCAGATCACCGTCCGCGAGGGACAGTGCAACGTGAAGCGCTGGATCGACGACATCATGCCGCTCGTGCAGGACCCGTCGGACCCACTCGGCACGCTCGACCTGACGACCCACCGGGTCTCGCTCGAGGACGCCCCGCACATGTACGAGGTGTTCCAGAAGAAGGAGGACGGCTGCGTGAAGGTCGTGCTCGACCCCGCACTGGCCGCCGCCTGATGCGGATCGTCGTCGTCGGCGCGACCGGCAACCTGGGGACCGCCGTGCTGCGGCGGTTGGCAGCGGTCCGTGCCGAGGGCACTTCCGTCGAGGTCGTCGGGATCGCTCGGCGGCTGCCGGACCTCCGTGCCGAGCCGTACGGGACGGCCGTCTGGCACGCCGTCGACATCGGCGCCCCGGACGCGGTCGATCAGTTGGCCGCCGTGTTCCGGAGTGCCGACGCGGTGATCCACCTCGGCTGGGCCCTGCAACCGACGCACGACATCCCGGCGCAGTACCGGACGAACGTGACCGGGACCGCCAACGTCCTCGAGGCCGTGGCGCGCGTCGGCGTCCCCCAGGTCGTCGTCGCCTCGTCCGTGGGGGCGTACCGCGGGGTCGACGTGGACGGCAAGCGGACGCCCGTCGACGAGGAGTTCCCCGTCACCGGCATCCCGACCGCCACGTACTCGATCCACAAGGCCGAGAACGAGGCGGCGATGGACGCCTTCGCCGCTCGCCACCCGGACGTCGTCGTGACCCGGCTCCGCCCCGGACTGGTCTTCCAGCGCAGCGCCGCCGCCGAGCTCCGCGGACTGTTCCTCGGACGACTCGTGCCGATGTCGATCGTCCGGTGGATCCGCTGGGCGGTCCTGCCGTTGCCGCTGTCGTTCGTGTTCCAGGCCGTGCACGCCGACGACGTCGCCGACGCCTTCTGGCGCGCGATCGACCGACGTGCCGGCGGGGCGTTCAACATCGCTGCCACCCCCGTGCTCAACCCGCCGAGGATGGCGCGGGCGTTCGGGATGCTCGGGGCGATCCGGGCGCCGATGTGGCTGATCCGCGGGCTCGTCACGCTCACGTGGCGGCTGCGGTTGCAGCCGACGGACGCGGGGTGGGTGGACATCGCGGCCCAGGTGCCGATCATGCGGACCGACCGGGCGCGGTCGGTGCTCGGATGGGAGGCGCGGCACACTTCCGAGGAGGCCTTGCGGGAGCTCGTGGCCGGGTTCGCGGACGGGGCGCGGGTGCCGGGGTCGGGGCCGTTGAGCGGGTGAGGGTGGCCCCTTCGCGGGGCAGCGCCCGGGGCGGGGAAGCGCTACGGTCGGATCGTTCCGACGAAGGGGGACGGCGTGTTCGGGGATTTGTACAGTGACGGCAGCGGCGGGTTCGGGAGCTTCGGCGGGCTCGGCGACTTCGGCGCGTTCGGGGTCCTGTTCGGCGTGGGCTCGGCCGTGATCGGCCTCGGGTTCGTCGCGATCGTGGTGACGATCGTCCTCCGCAGCGCCCGGATGGCGAAGCGGGGCCAGAACCCGTTCACGATGGAGGAGGACCTGGCGTACCAGGCCATGCAGAGCCGGACGCTCGCGCCCGAGAAGTCGCTCGAGCAGCGGCTCGCCGAGCTCGACGACCTGCGCGCCCGCGGCGTCATCTCCGACGAGGAGCACCGCACCGCGCGCACCGAGGCCCTCCGCGGCTAGCCTGGTCGGGTGCTGCAGCCCATCGACCTGCTCGGGGAGTGGACCCTGCGCCGCACGGTCCACGACCGGCGTGCCGGGGTCGACGGCCTCGTGACCGGGACGACCACGCTGACGCGGGCGGCCCCGGACGAGGTCCGCTGGGACGAGACCGGCACGATGGCCTTCGACGGGCGGACCGTCCCCGTGGCACGGACGCTCCGGGTGCGCCGGGGCCCGGACGACCGCTGGACCGTGCACTTCACCGACGGCCGGGTGTTCCACGACTGGGTCTGGGGATCGGCGGTGTCGCACGCGTGCGCGCCCGACGACTACTCCGGGGTGCTCGCCGGGGACGCCGAACGGTGGACGGTCCGGTGGGAGGCGCACGGCCCCGCGAAGGACTACGTCCTCGACAGCACGATGCGACGTCGGTCCCACGCGGCAGACTGAGCGCATGCCCCGCAGCTCCGGTACCGACGCCCCGCGCATCACCCTGACCGAACCGACGGACCTCGACGACTGGACGCCCGGTCCCGGCGACGTCCTCACGGGCGACCGGATCGAGGGGAAGCGCATCGACGTGTTCGACCTCGCGGGGGAGCGGCTGCCGGACCTCGAGATCGAGGAGTCGGTGATCGGCACCCTCCGGGTCGACGGCGCCGACCTCCGGGGACTGCGGGTGCGTGACTCGGTCGTCGAGACGCTCGACGCGCCGGTGCTCCGGGCGTCGAGCAGCTCCTGGCGCGAGGTCCGGATCGCCGGCGGCCGCATCGGTTCCGCCGAGCTGTACGACGCGGGGCTGAACGGCGTCGAGTTCGTCGGGATGAAGCTCGGGTTCGTGAACCTCCGCGGCTCGACGCTCACCGACGTGGTGTTCCGCGACTGCGTCGTCGACGAGCTGGACATCGCCGATGCCCGACTGCTGCGGGTGTCGTTCGAGGGGACGAGGATCCGCGCGGCCGAGGGCTCGAACACGCGGATCGAGCACGTCGACCTCCGCGCCGCCGACCTCGACCGGGTGGAGCGGCTCGAGGGGTTCCGCGGCGCGACGATCGCCGCCGACCAGCTGTACACGCTCGCGCCGCTCCTCGCGGCCCAGGCGGGCTACCGCGTCGACTGACCCGCCGCCGCGGTCGCGGTCGCCAGCGCGCGCGCCAGGTCCGCCTGCACGAGGTCGCCGTGCACCGCCGCGCCCGCCTGCGTCCCGGCCGCCGCCGACGCGATGACGGTCGCCATCGGCGCCGTCACGTTCCCGGCCGCGTACACGCCCCGCACGCTCGTCTGTCCGGCGGCGTCCACCGTCAGGGCACTCGCGTACCGGTGGTCTCCCATGAACTGGTCGGTGGCCTCGAGCCCGAGTCCCTCGAGGAACCCGATGCGCGCCTCCGCCGTGCTCGCGGCGGCCAGGGCGTCGAGCGCCACGAACTCGCCGGACGCCAGCGAGACGCCGGTGAGACGATCACCGTCGGACACCACGTCGCGCACCGGTCCCGTCACGACCCGGACACCGCGGGCGGCAAAACCGGCCAGGGTGGTGTCGTCGACGAGCGCCGGGTCCGTGACGAAGGCCGTCACGTCCTCGCTCAGCGCGCGGAACATGAGCACCTGGTGCGCCCCGATCGGCGACGTCACGAGCACGCCGATGCGCTGGTCGCGGATCTCCCACCCGTGGCAGAACGGGCAGTGCACCACACCGCGCCCCCACTGCTCGGCGAGGCCCGGGACCTCCGGCAGGACGTCCACGGCGCCGGAGGCGACGATCACCCTGCGTGTCGCGACGACCGCGCCCGACTCCAGCGTGACCGAGAAGCCGACCGGGTCGACACCGTCACCGTCCGTGGCGGACGCGGCCACGATCCTCCCGGTCGTCACCTCGACGCCGTAGGCGGCCACCTCGTCGCGGCCGACCGAGCCGAGCTCCGCTGGCGAGGCGCCCTCGCGTCCCAGGTAGTTGTGGACCCCCTCGGCGCGGGCGTTCCGCGGCTCGCCGGAGTCGACGACGAGCACGGACCGTCGCGAACGGCCGAGGACGAGTGCTGCTGACAGGCCGGCGGCTGCTCCGCCGACCACGATGACGTCGTAGTGATCACGCATGCCTGCATCCTGCGGATCCATGAGCGCCGACGGCAAACATCCTTGCCGGTCTGGCAACATGGCCGGTATGGCGACGGATCGGGAGGAACGGATCACCCCGCGCACGACGGCCGAGGTCGTCGACGGGGTCGGCCCACGACTGCGCGCGCTGCGGACGCGCCGTGCCGTCACGCTCGCGGCGCTCGCCGCCGAGACCGGCATCTCGGTGTCGACGCTGTCGCGGCTCGAGTCGGGCCAGCGGAAGCCCACCCTCGAGCTCCTGCTGCCGCTCGCGCGGGCGTACCAGGTGCCCCTCGACGACCTGGTCGGGGCGCCGAGGACCGGGGATCCGCGGGTGCACCTCGCGCCGGAGCTGCACGGCGGCCGGGTGGTGGTGCCGCTCACCCGACGGACCGGAGGCGTGCGCTCCTTCAAGCAGCTGATCCCGCCGGAGCCCGCGAACACCGATCGATCCCTCCGGACGCACGAGGGCTACGAGTGGCTCTACGTGCTGTCCGGGCGGCTCCGGCTGCTCCTCGGCGACCGTGACTTCGACCTCGGGCCGGGCGAGGTCGTCGAGTTCGACACGCACACGCCGCACTGGGTCGGGAACACCACGGACGAGGTCACCGAGGTGCTGTGCCTGTACGGGCCGCAGGGCGAGCGGGCGCACATCCGGTCGCGGCCCGCCGACCGCTAGAAGACGTGTGCGACGACGTCGTCGAGCAGACCCGACGTCGGCGTGTTCGACTGCTGGACGTGGATGCCGACGTCGCCGCGGGTGTAGTACGTGTCGCCGTCGGTGACCGGGTACTCGGCGTTCTGCGTGATCTTCTGGCAGCGGTACCCGTAGCCGTCGAGTGAGCAGTCGTACCCGTCCAGTGCCGTCTTCAGGTGCTCGTACGCCTTCGTCGAGTCCACCGTCGCGACCCGGATCGACAGGAACGAGATGTCCGCCCGCGGGTCCTTCCAGACGCAGGAGAGCTGCTTGCCGTCCGGCTGGAGCACCGGGGTGAGTTCGTCCTTCGGCACCACCACCGGGTCGCCGACCACCGTGGGGTCGTTCAGGGGCGAGCCCGCGAACGAGGAGTCCCACTTGCCCGCCGTGATGAGCGCCGCGCACGAGTCCGGGATCCGGCCGGCGTCGTCGTCGACCCCGGGCACCGGGGTGATCGTCGAGGTCGGACGCGGGGTCGAGCCCGGCGTGGTCGAGGAGGCGCTCGGAGCCGCGGCGGACGTCGTCCCGGTCGGGGTAGGGTCGGCGCCGGTCGAGCCCTGGGCGCAGCCGGTGAGGGCCAGTGCTGCGATCGCGATCGCCGTGCTCCCCGTGGTCGTCGTCCGTCGCATGTGCTCCCCCTGGTACCGCGATCACGGGCCGGGCGGCGGCCCCGCAGCCGACCGTAGTCGTCGGCGTCCGCGGACCGATCCGATCGTCATCGGATCGTGTCCGGGGCGGTTCCCGCCGACGATGGGAGGATGACCGGGTGACCACGCCCACCGTCCCGCTCTTCCTCGACTGCGACACCGGCGTCGACGACGCCCTCGCCCTCACGTACCTGCTCGACGTCCCGCACGTCGACCTCGTCGGCATCGGTACGGTCTCCGGCAACACCGACGCGGCGACGGCGGCCGTCAACACGGCGGCGCTGCTGGCCCTGTGCGGCCGGACCGTGCCCGTCGCGGTCGGCGCGCACGACCCGATCGGCGGCTCGTACGGCGGCGGCGCACCGCACGTGCACGGGGCGAACGGCATCGGCGGGGTCGACCTCCCGCCGGGTGTCGCGGCCGCGGAGGACCCCGCCGCCGAGCTCCTCGTCCGGCTGGCCCGCGACCACGCAGCCGGTGACCGGAAGCTCGACGTCCTGGCCATCGGCCCGCTCACGAACCTCGCCGTCGCGCTCGAGGCCGAGCCGCGTCTGCCGGAGCTCGTCGGCACGCTGACGATCATGGGCGGCGCCGTGTGGGACGCGGGCAACGTGTCGCCCACCGCCGAGGCGAACGTCCACAACGACGCCGAGGCCGCCAGGCGGGTCCTCCGCGCCGGATTCGACCTCGTGCTCGTGCCGCTCGACGTCACCCGGCAGCACCGCTTCGACGACGCCGACGCCGACCGGTTCACGGCGGCCGGCGATCCGCTCCGGGTCGCGCTCGGCACCATGCTGCGCAGCTACGTCGACTTCTACGAGTCGGTCGACCACGTCCGTCGCGCACCGCTCCACGACCCGCTGGCGGCGGCGGTCGCGGCGGGCGAGGTCGAGCCCACGGTCCGGACCACGCCGCTCGACGTGGTGGTCGGTGGGGCCGAGCACGGCCGGACGGTCCCCGCTGCGGACGGGCCGGCCGTCCGTGTCGTGGTGTCGGCCGACGACCGTGCGGCGGACGTCATCCGCGAGCGCATCCTCCACGTCGGCACGGTGTCGAGTGGGTCGGTCGGGCGCGACGGCGCCGGTCGGTAGCGCAGAGACGCCGTGGTCGCGCGGTCTCAGCTCCGCCAGACCACCCGCGGAGCCAACAGGCGGTGTCCGGTCGACGCGGGCAGGACGGTCCGACCGGCGCCCATGAGCAGCTCGACCGCGGCTGCGGCGACCTCGACCAGGGGCTGCTCCACGCTGGAGATGCCCACCGCCTCGGCCACCGGGGTGTCGTCGTAGCCCACCACCGGCACCGCCGCCCCGAGCGCGAACCGGGCTCCGAGCGCGAGGGTGTCCGACGCACAGACGAGCGCGTCGAACCCGGCGCCGTCCTCGACCGCCGCCGCGACCGTGCCGGTGGCCGCGGTGACGTCGTCCTCGCACGTGAGCCCGGGATCGTCGGGCAGCCCGGCCGCGCGCATCGCGTCCCGCCAGCCCCGTCGGCGCTCGTCACCCTGTCCGGACGGGCTCGGCCAGCCCAGGAACCCGATCCGGCGGTGCCCCTGCGCCACCAGGTGCTCGGTCGCGTCGTGCACGCCCGCGTACCCGTCGACGTCGACCCAGGGGTGCGGCGCGGCGTCCATGTCCGGCAGACCCCACGGCCGGCCGAAGGTCACGAAGGGGATGTCCCGGGCGCCGAGCCACGCCGCGCGGGGATCGCCGTGGAACGTCGAGGTGAGGACGAACCCGTCGACGTCCGAGCCCTCGACGAGGCGTTCGATGTGTGCGAGTTCGTCGTCGACGTCGGTGGCGGTGAAGAGCAGGATGCGCATCCCGCGCAGGTCGGCACACTCGACGAGCGCGTGCAGGAAGCGGTCGAGCACGGCGCCGGAGATGCCGTGCACCGGTTCCAGCCGGACGCCGAGCGTGGAGCTCTGGCGGGTGCGGAGCCGGCGGGCGGACGCGTGCGGCCGGTACCCGAGGTCGTCGATGGCGGCCCGGACCCTGGTGAGCGTCGCGGGGCGGACGACCTCGGGCCGGTTCAACGCGTTCGACACCGTCTGCCGTGAGACGCCCGCGGCGAGGGCGACGTCGGCGACGGTGGCGGGATGCGACATGGGGTTCACCGTAGCGCCTCGCAGGTGTATGGTCGACTCGTTTGATCGATCAAATTTGAACGATCGAAGTACTGCACTCGACGAGGAGTCCCCCTGATGCAACGACGCACAGCACGCATGCTGACCGCGGGAGCGATGGCGCTCACCGCAGCTCTGACCCTCTCCGCCTGTGGCTCCGGCTTCTCGAGCTCGGGCGGCAACGGTTCTGGCGGTGGCGCCGCGAAGCTCACCTCGAGCGACGACCCCCTCACCGTCCTCATCGGCTCGTCGGGCGACGCCGAGACCGCCGCCGTGAAGAGCGCCGCCGCCGCGTGGTCGAAGTCCTCGGGCACCGGCGCGACGGTGCAGCCGGCGAACAACCTCGACCAGCAGCTCGCCCAGGGCTTCGCGGCCGGCAAGCCCGCCGACGTGTTCTACGTCAGCACGTCGTCCCTCGCCGGGTACGCCGCGAACGGCTCGCTGTTGGCCTACGGCGACCAGCTCGAGGACACGAGCGACTTCTACCCGACGCTGACGAAGTCGTTCACCGTGGACGACCAGCTGTACTGCGCGCCGAAGGACTTCTCCACCCTCGCGCTGTTCATCAACACGAAGGACTGGAAGGCCGCCGGGCTGACCGACAGCGACGTCCCGACCACCTGGGACCAGTTGCGGACGGTCTCCGAGAAGCTCACCCGCGACGGACGGGTCGGACTCACGACCAGCCCGCAGATCGAGCGTCTCGGGGCGTTCATGACCCAGGCCGGCGGTGCCCTGACGAACAGCGACCAGACGAAGGCGACGGTCGACTCGGCCGCGAACGTCGAGGCCCTCGACTACGTGAAGGGCCTGCTCGACGACGGCTCGATGAAGTTCTCGAGCGACCTCGGCGAGAGCTGGGGAGGTGACGCGTTCGGCAAGGACAAGGCCGCGATGACCATCGAGGGCAACTGGCTCACCGGGGCGATGTCGTCGAGCTACCCGAGCGTGGACTACAAGGTCGTCGCCCTGCCGAAGGGCCCGAAGGGTGCCGGCACGCTGCAGTTCACGAACTGCTGGGGCATCGCGAAGGACTCCCCGAACCAGAAGGCAGCGCTGTCCTTCGTCGAGAAGATGACGAGCACCGACCAGCAGCTCGCCTTCGCGAAGGCGTTCGGTGTGATGCCCTCGGTCGAGTCGGCCGCCGGCACCTGGAAGCAGGAGTACCCGCAGTACGCCGCGTTCCTCGACCAGGCGGACGCCGCCCAGGGCCTGCCGAACGCGTCCGGGACCGCCGACGTGATCGCCGACTTCGACTCGAAGCTCGGCAGCCTCAGGACGACCGACACCAAGACCCTGCTCGAGGGCGTCCAGAAGAACATGGCCGCCGCGCTGAAGGGCTGACGGACGTGTCCCGGAAGAACCGTGCCGAAGCCGTCTCGGGCTGGCTGTTCACCGCGCCGACGATCATCGTCCTCGGCCTGTTCCTCGCCGTGCCGGTGGTCATGGCGGCCTGGGTCAGCGTGTCCGACTGGCGGGGTGTCGGCAGCCCGTTCTCGTCCGACGTCTCCTTCGTCGGCGGGCAGAACTACGCCAAGATCCTCGGCGGCGGGGGCCTCGACGAGCAGAACTTCGGCACCGCGCTGCGGAACAACCTCTGGTACGTCGTGTTCGTCGTCCCGCTGCAGACCGCCGTGGCGCTCGGGCTCGCCCTGCTCGTCAGCGGTCGGGCACTGCGCGGGCGCGGGTTCTTCCGGACCGCGTTCTACTTCCCCTCGGTGACGAGCTCGGTCGCCATCACCGTCCTCTGGCTGTTCCTGTTCTCGTCGACGGGAGCCGTCAACAAGATCATCAGCTGGGCGGGGATCAACGGACCGAACTGGTTCAACGAGCCCACCGGCCTGTTCCACCTCGGCGCAGGCACGCCACCGGCCTTCCTCGCCGACCACACGATGCTCGGAATCTCGTGGTGGGAGTGGCTCGCCGGTCCGTCGGTCGCGATGACCGCGTTCATCCTGCTCGCGGTGTTCACGACGAGCGGCACCTTCATGCTGCTGTTCATCGCGGCGCTGCAGAACCTCTCGCCGGAGGTCGACGAGGCGGCGATGATCGACGGCGCCGGGTCCTGGACGCGGTTCTGGCGGGTCACCCTGCCGCAGCTTCGCCCGACGCTCTTCACGGTGCTGACGCTCGGGCTGATCGGGACGTGGCAGGTCTTCGACCAGATCTACACGGGCACGAAGGGCGCCCCGGCGAACACGACGCTCACGCCGGCGTTCCTGTCGTACACGTCCGCGTTCCAGAGCCAGCAGTGGGGCGTTGGCGCAGCCATCGCCTTCATCCTGTTCGGCATCATCGTCGTCTTCACGCTGCTGCAGCGGTGGGCGCTGCGCGACCGCCCGGTGTCCCGCCGGCGGATGCGGTGGATCGAGAAGGGGAGCACACGATGACCAGCGCACCCACCCCGGCGACCGCAGGCGGCGGGACCGAGCCGACCCGCGCCTCCAGGGCGGCAGTGCCAGGAGGCGCGGTGCCGGACCTCGGCGCCACCACCGTCACGCAGGCACCCGGCCCGGGCCGGCGGCCACGTCGGCTCACGCCGCGGAGCGTGGTGCTGCTGGTGTTCGGCGTCCTGATCGCCGTCGTCTACCTGCTGCCGTTCTACGTCGCGATCGTGAACGCGTTCAAGACCGACCAGGACGCCTCCCTGCACCCGCTGGCGCTCCCCGTCACCTGGACCGGCGCGGCGTTCCAGACCCTCTTCGAGAACTCCGACTTCGGGATCTGGGCGATGAACTCGATCATCGTCGCGGTCTTCGTCACGCTCGGCCGGATCTTCTTCGACTCCCTCGCCGGGTACGCGTTGGCGCGACTGCGGTTCCCGGGTCGCCAGACCGTCTTCGCCCTGCTCATCGCCGTCATGGCGGTGCCGGGCGTGGTCCTGCTCATCCCGAAGTTCCTCGTGATCAACCAGCTCGGCATGTACGACTCGTACTCGGGCATGATCGTGCCGTTGCTCGTGGACGCCGCCGGGGTGTTCATCATGAAGAACTTCTTCGAATCGATCCCGGTGAGCGTCGAGGAGCAGGCGAAGATCGACGGTGCCGGCACGTTCCGGACCTTCTGGTCGGTCGTGCTCCCGATGGCGCGTCCGGCCGTCGTGACGATCACCATCCTGTCGTTCCAGGGATCGTGGAACGAGCTCGCGCACTTCATCGTGTCGACCTCGTCGCCCGACCTCACCACGCTCACGAAGGGCGTCGCATCACTGGCGTCGGGCGCGCTGAGCGCCGGGAACCAGTTCCCGGTCAAGCTCGCGGCGGCCTTCGTCATGACCATCCCCGTGGCGGTCGCGTTCTTCGTGTTCCAGAAGCGCATCATGAACGGCAGCGACGGGGCGGTCAAGGAATGAGCACCCCGACGTGACCGCCGCCGAACCCACGATCCTGGCCACCTGCGGCGGTCTGGTCGGCGGCGAGTGGGACGACTCGGCCTACGGTCCGCTCCTGTTCGAGGCCGTCCGGCTCGCCCGCGTCCCCGCCGGTCGGCCGCCTCGCGTGTTGCACGTGAACACCGCGGGCGGCGACCAGCGGACCGTCGAGGGGGCAGAGCTCGCAGCGGCCCGTACGGCCGGTGTCGAGGCGTCGCACCTGCGGTTCTTCCCGAGACGGAACGTGCCGTCCCTGCGCGACGCCGTCCTCGGTGCGGACGTCGTCTGGGTCTCGGGCGGCTCCGTGGTCAACCTCCTCGCCGTGTGGCGTGCCCACGGTCTCGACGAGGTCCTGCGTGAGGCCTGGGGTGCCGGGGTGGTGCTCGCCGGTGGATCGGCCGGCGCGCTCTGCTGGCACACCGGCGGCGTCACGCAGAGCCACGGCCCGCAGCCGTCGGTCCTCGCCGACGGACTCGGCTTCGTGTCCGGCTCGCTCGGTGTCCACACCGACTCGGACCCGGACCGGTCGCCGGTCTTCCGCGCAGCCGTCGCGGCGGGGGACCTCCCGGCGGGCATCGAGCTCGACGAGGGCGTCGGTGTCGTCCACCGTGGGCGCTCGGCCACGTTCGTCGAAGCCGTCACCGACCACGACGGAGGCGGCGCGGTGCGCATCGCCCGTGCCCCCGGCGACCCGACCGGCATCCGTGCCGAGCCCCTGCCCGTGCGTCGCCTGCCGGACGCACCCCGATCCGTACCGAGCTGGACACCCAGCGCCTGGACCCCGTCCCCCGAACCCGTCGACGAGGAAGCCCCATGACCTCCACCACCACGAACACCACCACCGCCGCTGCCACGACCGCCACGCTGCAGCCCCTGCTCCACGACGAGGTCGCCGTCATCGCGGCACCGACGCAGGCATGGTCCGGTCGGGACGGTGCCATCGGCGCGAACCCCGTGCACGGCTACTGGACCGGTGACCAGCGGTTCGTCTCCGCCGTGCGCGTCAGCGTCGAGCACTCCGCGGTGGAACCGGTCGCCGTCGTGCCCGCCGGTGCCCGCGAGGTCGTCTTCAGCGGACTCCTGCGCGGCCTCGACGGTACCGGGGCCGATCCGGACGTCCGCCTCGACCGTCGTCGGACGGTGCGCATCGACGGGGTGGCGGAACGCCTGCGCATCACCGATCGGCTCCAGGGGCCCGGCGCGAGCACCGCGGAGCTCGTCGTGACCGTCAGGCTGACCCCGGACGCCGCCGGGATGGACGCGGTGAAGGCCGGTCACGGCCCCGAGCCCGTCCCCGCCGACGCCTCGGAGCAGACCGCATCGTGGACCTCGGGCTCCGTACGAGTCCGGCTCGACGCCCCCGGAGCATCCGTCCGCGTCGAGGACGGTGACGTCGTGCTGCGCTGGCGGACGGAGCGCGCGCACGAGGTCGACCTCGCGTGGGACTGCGCCGTGGAGACGCCCGACGCCGTCGTCACCGGCGTGACGACCCCGCGCCCGTTCGACGTCCCGGCCGGCGTGCAGGACGACCGGCTCCGGCGCTGGCTGGAGCGTGCCACCGACGATCTCGACGCACTCCGGCTGGCGCGGCCCGAGGGCGAGTTCATCGCGGCCGGCGCCCCCTGGTTCTTCACCCTGTTCGGCCGCGACGCGATCTGGGCCGCCCGCTTCCTGCTGCCCGTCGACACCAGCACCGCCGGGGGCACCCTCCGGGTCCTCGCCGCGCTGCAGGGCACCGCGGACGACCCCGCGACCGCCGAGCAGCCCGGCAAGATCATGCACGAGCTGCGCCAGGCGTCCCTGCCGGTCGACAACGACGAGATCTCCCTGCCACCGCTCTACTACGGGACCGTCGACGCGACGGCGCTCTGGGCGTGCCTGCTCCACGACGCCTGGCGTGCAGGGCTCCCCGACGCCGAGGTCGAGGCGCTCCTGCCGACGCTCGAACGCGCCCTGGCGTGGATGCGCGACCACGGCGACGCGGACGGCGACGGGCTGCTCGAGTACGTCGACGAGTCCGGCCGAGGGCTGGCGAACCAGGGCTGGAAGGACTCCGGGGACAGCGTGCAGTGGCGGGACGGCACCCTCGCCGACGGCCCGATCGCCCTGTGCGAAGTGCAGGGCTACGCGCACGAGGCCGCGGTGCACGGTGCCGACCTGCTCGATGCGTTCGGCCGTCCCGGCGGCGACGAGTGGCGTACCTGGGCCGCCCGCCTGGCCGATCGCTTCCGCGACGCCTTCTGGGTGGCCGACGACATCGGTCGGTACCCGGCGATCGCCCTCGACGCCCGCAAGCGCCCCGTCGACTCCGCCACGAGCAACATCGGCCACCTGCTCGGCACCGGCCTGCTCACCCCGGACGAGGAAGCCGTCGTCGCAGCACGCGTCGTGAGCCCGGACCTGGCGAGCGGCTTCGGCCTCCGGACGCTCTCCACGACCGCCGCCGGGTACTGGCCGCTCAGCTACCACGGGGGCACCGTCTGGGCGCACGACACCGCCGTGGTGATCACGGGCCTCACCCGGTCCGGACACCACGACGAGGCCCGGGTCCTGTCCGAGCAGCTGCTCGCCGCGGCGGTGGCGTTCGACTTCCGGATGCCCGAGCTGCACGCCGGCGACGACGCGTCCGCCGTCACACGTCCGGCCCCGTACCCGGCCGCCTGCCGCCCGCAGGCCTGGAGTGCCGCCGCCGCCTTCCCCGTCTGGGTGGCGCTCCGGTAGGCCGCCGTCGCAGGGATCCGGCGGTACGGTCGAGGGCATGACGACGACCCCGGACGACCTCGCCGAGGAGCTCCGCGAGTCGATCGGCCGGATCGTGCGGGCCACCCGGGCACTCACCGACGAGCTGCCGCAGGCGCAGAGCGCGAGCCTGGGCCTGCTCGACCGGCAGGGGCCGCAGACCATCGCCGAGCTCGCGCGGGCCCGCGGCGTGAAGCACCAGGGACAGTCGCGGACCGTCGCGGAGCTCGAGGAGCGCGGCTTCGTGGAGCGAGGCGTCTCCGACGGGGACCGGCGGGTCTCGGTGATCCGGCTGACGGACTCGGGCCGCACGGTCATGCTCCGGGAACGGAGCGCCCGAGCCGGGGCGTTCGCGTCGGTGATCGGCTCCGAGCTGTCCGAGGCCGAGCGTGCGGCACTCGCCAGGGTGCCGGAACTGTTCGACCGCATCGCGGCGAGACTCGAACGGTGAACGCCCTCTCATCCGGATTCACCACGGCGATGTACAACACTGTTGTAGACTCGTCGACATGGAGCTGACGAAGTACAACCACGCCACCGTCGTCCTCGAGCAGGACGGCGCCACCCTCGTCATCGACCCGGGCACGTTCACGCCGGAGGGCGCCGACCTCGCGACGGCCGCCGTCGCCGTCCTCGTCACCCACGAGCACTTCGACCACTTCGACGTCGACGCCGTCCGTGCCGCCCTCGCCACGAACGACGCCCTCGTGGTGCGTGGGCCCGCCGCGATCGTCGACCAGCTCGGCGCGCACGACGGCCGCGTCGCCGCGGTCTCCGCCGGTGACGCGTTCGAGGTCGGCCCGTTCTCGGTGCAGGTCTTCGGTGAGGAGCACGCCGTCATCCACGGCGACATCCCGACGATCGCGAACGTCGGCTACCTCGTGAACGGCGCCGTGTTCCACCCCGGCGACGCCTACCTCGTGCCCGGCGTCCCGGTGCAGACCCTGCTGCTGCCGACCAGCGGCCCGTGGACGAGCACCGCCGAGGCTGTCGACTACGTCCGCGCGGTCTCCCCGGAGCACGCCGTGCAGATCCACGAGGCGATGCTCAGCGAACTCGGGCAGCAGTCCGCCGCGCGGTTCCTCGGCCCGGACGGTCTCGGACCGGTGCCGGTGCAGATCCTGCCCGCCGGCGAGTCGATCACCGTCTGACGGACGTGACGCGCCCCTGAGAGGCGATCCGCGCCTCCAGGGCAGGGTGGAGGGATGCCCGACGCACCCTCCACCGCCGTCCTCTTCGACATCGACGGGACCCTCGTCGACTCGAACTACCCGCACATCGACGCCTGGTGGCGGGCGTGCACGGCAGCGGGCGAGTCCGTCGACGCCTGGCGGATCCACCGCGCGATCGGCATGGACTCGGCGAAGCTGCTCGAGGAGCTGCTGCCGGACGCCACCGACGAGCAGCGCGACACCGTCAAGCAGTTCCACACCGCGTACTACGCCGAGCAGATGCCGCGGTTGCGGCTCCTCCCGGGTGCCCGTGAGCTGCTCCGGTCCGTCGCCGAGGCCGGTCACGCCGTCGTGCTGGCCACGAGCGCGCCCGAGGACGAACTCGTGCGCCTGCGCGAACTGCTCGACGCCGAGGCGTGGATCACCGCCGTCACGAGCTCGGAGGACGTCGAACAGGCCAAGCCGGACCCCGGGATCATCGAGGTCGCACTCCGGAAGGTCGGCGTGTCCGCCGATGCCGCGGTGATGGTCGGCGACGCGATGTGGGACGTCGAGTCCGCCGGACGGGTCGGTGTGCCCTGCGTCGCCGTGATGACGGGCGGGATCGGCGGCGACGAGCTGCGCCGGGCCGGGGCGGCCCGGGTGTACGACGACGCGGCAGCGGTCCTCGCCGACCTGCGGGCCGGCCGGGGTCCCATCACGGACCTGGCGAGCCGCGCCGGGGGAGCCGCCGGTAGCGGGGCGGGCGCGTGAGCGTCCGCGGCGTCGACCACATCGGACTGACCGTGCCCGACGTCGACGCGGCCAGCGCGTTCCTGGTCGACGCGTTCGGTGCCGAGGTGCTCTACGACACGCTCCCCGCCGACCAGCCTCCGAAGGGCGGCGCGGCGACGACGTCGCGCCTCGGTGTCCCCGGAGACGCCCGTGAGGTGCGGATCCGGATGCTCGCGCTGCCCGACGGCCCCGGCATCGAGCTGTTCGCCTTCGACCACGTCGAGCAGGACGCCCCGGCGGTGCCGTCCGACCTCGGGTGGCAGCACCTCGCGCTGTACGTCGACGACCTCGACGCCACGCTCGACCGGGTCGTGGCCGCCGGGGCGACCGCGCTCGGCGCGCCCCGCCCGCTCCCGGGGCCCGAAGCCGGCGACCGGAACCGGTTCGTGTACGTCCGCACCCCGTGGGGCAGCACCGTCGAGCTCCTGACCTACCCCGATCCCCAGCCCTACGAGGAGCACACGTCGCGCCGACGCTGGCATCCGTGACAGGATCGTCGGTCGTGATCACGATCGAACGCGTTCGGTGGGACGACCCCCGTGGTGTGGCGCTCCGCGCCCGGATGGACGAGGAGATGCACGAGCGCTACGGCGCCGCCAACGGCGACGAGGACCCGGCGGTGACGGCCGAGCGTGGCCGGGCGCTCGCCGTGGACCCAGCAACGGTCATCACCTCGATCCTCGCGATCGACGAGGACGGCGAGGCCCTCGGGCACATCGCCGTCAGGCGCCTCGGTGACGAGGTCGAACTGAAGCGCCTCATCGTCCTCGCCGCCGCCCGCGGGAAGGGTGCGGCCACCGCGCTGCTCACCGAGGGGGAGCGCGTCGGGCGTGAGGAGGGCGCCGCGCGGCTCATCCTGCAGACCGGCGACAAGCAACCCGAGGCCGTGGCGCTCTACGAGAAGACCGGCTGGACCCCGATCCCGGTGTACGAGCCGTACGCCGCGACGATGCCGTGGTCGTTCTGCTTCGAGAAGGCGCTCTAGCGGTACCCCACTTCCACATTGCACTCTCAGTCCGATAGTGCAATTCTTGTCCGGTGAGCACCACCGAACGCACCCGCGCGCTGCGCCGACGCATGATCGTCGAGGCACGTCGGGCGACCATCGAGCACGGGCTGCACGGATTCACGATCGAGCAGCTCTGCGAGACGGTCGGGGTGTCCCGGCGGACGTTCTTCAACCACTTCGCGTCGAAGGACGACGCCGTGCTCGGCATCGAGATCAACGCGGACGTCGAAGCCATCGACGCGTACGCCGCCGGCGGTGTCGTCGCGGCCGACCTCGAGCCGCTGGACTCCATCGTCGCGCTGGCGATCGACCAGTTCCACCGCGCCGGCATCGACCGCGCCGACGAGGTCCTCGTCCGCGGGGTCTTCGAACGGGAGCCGGCGCTCGTCGCCCGGTTCCTCTCGGCCACCGACGTGCAGCTCGGCCGCATCACCGACGCGGTACGAGCGCGGTTCGGTTGGGGCGACGCCACCGACCGCCGTGCACGGCTCGTCACCGAGGCCGCCGCAGGGCTGCTCAAGGTGACCGCGGAGACCTACTTCGACGACGCGTTCGACGAAGCCACTGGCCCCGCGTTCGACGAGCTGCTCACCCAGAACCTCCGCCTGATGAGGGCGGCCATCACGACCGGACAGGACACCACCGAATGAGCGCCACCGCGCCGGGCACGACCAAGCGTGCCCGCCCAGGCTCCGACGGACCGCTGCTCCTCACGCAGCGCCGGATCTGGATCATCTTCTCCGCGCTCATCGCGGGGATGCTGCTCTCCAGCCTCGACCAGACCATCGTCTCCACGGCGATGCCCACCATCGTCGGCGAGCTCGGCGGCGTCGCGCACCAGGCGTGGCTGACGACCGGGTACCTGCTCGCCTCCACCATCGTGATGCCCGTCTACGGCAAGTTCGGTGACGTCCTGGGCCGCCGCAACCTGTTCCTCATCGCGATCGCACTGTTCACCATCGCGTCGGCCGGTTGTGCGTTCGCCGGTGACTTCACCCAGCTCGTGGTCTTCCGCGCCATGCAGGGCCTCGGCGGCGGCGGCCTGATGATCCTGTCGCAGGCGATCATCGCGGACATCGTGCCGGCGTCCCAGCGCGGCAAGTACCTCGGCCCGCTCGGTGCGATCTTCGGCCTCTCGGCGATCGGCGGCCCGCTGCTCGGCGGGTTCTTCGTCGACCACCTCACCTGGAACTGGGCGTTCTACATCAACATCCCGGTCGGCATCGCCGCGTTCTTCGTGGCGTGGTTCGCGCTGACCCTGCCGAGCAAGAAGGCGACGAAGCGCATCGACGTCCTCGGCGTGCTCTTCATGTCCGCCGCGACGACGTGCCTGGTGTTCTTCTCGGAGTTCGGCGGCAGCAAGGACCACGGCTGGGACGCCCCGGAGACGTGGGCCTGGTTCGCCGGTCTCGTCGTGTCGGCAGCGCTCCTCGTGCTCGTCGAGTCGCGTGCGGCGGACCCCGTCCTGCCGCTGTCGTTCTTCCGGAACCGCACGTTCCTGCTCGCGACCGGCATCGGCCTCGTGCTCGGCATCGGCATGTTCGCGGCGATCGGCTTCGTCCCGACCTTCCTGCAGATGGCGTCCGGCACCTCGGCGGCGGTCTCGGGTCTCCTGATGCTGCCGATGATGGTCGGCCTGATCGGGACCTCGATCGCGTCCGGCAACCTGATCACCAAGACCGGTCGCTACCGGATGTTCCCGATCATCGGGACGATCCTGGTCGCCCTGGCGATGCTCGCGATGACCCAGCTCGCGGCGGCCACCCCGATCTGGCTCATCTGCGCGTACCTGTTCGTCTTCGGTGCGGGCCTCGGCCTCATCATGCAGGTGGTCGTCCTCGTGGCGCAGAACGCGGTGCCCGCCGAGCAGGTCGGTACCGCCACGTCGACGAACAACTACTTCCGTGAGGTCGGCGCCTCCCTCGGCACCGCCGTCTTCGGTGCGCTCTTCACGGCGCGGCTCACGACGTCGCTCACCGACGTGTTCCGCGGCGCCGGCGGATCGGCGACCGACGCTGCGTCGTCGGCGGGCAGCATCGACCCCGCGACCGTGGCGAAGCTGCCGGAGGCGGTGCAGGACGGCATCGTGAACGCGTACGCCGACTCCCTGGCGCCCGTGTTCTGGTATCTGCTGCCGT
Source organism: Curtobacterium sp. MCBA15_013 (assembly GCF_001865095.1). Lineage (NCBI taxonomy): Bacteria > Bacillati > Actinomycetota > Actinomycetes > Micrococcales > Microbacteriaceae > Curtobacterium > Curtobacterium sp. MCBA15_013. The sequence goes on from NZ_MJGQ01000045.1 coordinate 195,682, forward strand.
TCATCGCGGTGGCGTTCCTGCTCGCGCTGTTCCTCCCGCAGATCAGGCTCTCCGACACGGCCGGCATGGTCGCCCGCGGCGAGGCGGTCGGCGGAGCCGAGGCCGACGAGCTCGAGCGGGCGCAGCGCGCGGGGCACACGGCCGGCGCCGCCGAGCCGCAGCCGGAGCCCGAGCCGGCCGATGCCGGTCCGGACCGTCCGGAGCGCTGACCGTCAGCACACGGGGACGGGAGGCGCGGTGCCAGCTCGCACCGCGCCTCCCGTCCGCTCTGTGGTGACGACTTCACGCGCTCACCGACACCTCACGCCACGAACGGCGCGTGAGGTGTCGGTGCGCGCGTGAGATCGTTTCCGCGCGCGGCGCCGACGGCGCGCTACGCGCCCGTGCTCGCGCGGCGCACCAGGCGGGTGGGGAGCGCCGCGGCCTCCGGCGCGGTGCCGTCGAGCGTCGCGAGCAACCGCAGCGCCGCGGCCCGGCCGAGGTCCGCGCCGGGGAGTGCGACGCTCGTCAGGGCCGGTGCCGTGACCGAGGACGACGGCAGGTCGTCGAACCCCGCGACGGCGAGTTCGCCGGGGACCGCGATGCCGAGCTGCCCGGCGACCCGGAGCACCCCGTACGCGAGGGTGTCGGCAGCCGCGACGACCGCCGTGACGTCGTCGTCCTGCCAGGCCTCGAGGACGTGTTCGGTCGCCGAGGCCGCGGCGTCCACCGTGAGGTCGGCGCGGGCGGTGACCTCGGAGACCTCGATGCCGACGGCCGCGCACTCCTGTTCGAAGAGCTCCCGACGGACGCCGAACGTCGCAGCCCGCGAGGTCCCGTCGAGGTACCCCACGCGCCGGTGCCCGCGCTCGTGCAGGTGGGCGACGAGCTCGTGGACACCGGGGGAGAGGTCGTAGTTCACGGCCTCGGGTCCGCCGGGGGCGTCGAGCAGCACCACGGGGACGGTGGCGGTCATCGTCTCGTCGGCGGCGGGCGCGTCCACGAGGATGCCGGCCGGGCGGAGCCGCTCGAACCGTCGGACGTCGGCGGCCACGGGCTGGGCCCCGCGCTCCGTGACGGAGAGCACGAGCTGGAAGCGGTCGCCGACGGTGTCGCGCACGCCGCGGATCACCTCGGCGAAGAAGGGGTTCGACAGGTCGGGGGCGATCAGGACGACGAGGTCGCCACTGCCCCGCGCGAGGGAGCTGGCAGCGTGGTCGACGACGTAGCCGAGCTCGTCGACGGCATCGCGCACCCTCGTGGCGATCGGCACGGAGACCCGGCCGCGGTCCTTGCCGTTCACGACGAGCGACACCGTGGCGATGCTCGTCCCCGCGCGCTCGGCCACCATCGCAGCGGTCACACGACGGCCGGGGGCGGCGGAGGATGGCACGCGTCGATGCTACCGAGCGCGGACCGCGAAGTTCGGGTCCGCCGCCGACGACTTGACGTCAAACGCTTGACGTGTTTCCATGTCAAACGCTTGACGTGCCGCGGGAGCTGATCCTCGCCGCGGATCCCCACCTCGTCGAGCCTCGACCTCCTGATCCCCGAAGAAGTGGAGCGCCCCGCGTGCCCGAGAAGATCATCCTCGACTGCGACCCCGGCCACGACGACGCCGTCGCGATCCTGCTGGCCCACGGCAACCCGGACATCGAGCTCCTCGCCGTGACGACCGTCGTCGGCAACCAGACGCTCCCGAAGGTCACCCGCAACGCCCTCGCCGTCGCCCGCATCGCCGGGATCACCGGGGTCCCGTTCGCCGCCGGTGCCGACCGTCCGCTGCTCCGCGAGATCGAGGTCGCCGGTGACATCCACGGCGAGAGCGGTCTCGACGGGCCGATGCTCCCCTCGCCGTCGTTCGAGCTGGACGAGCGGCACGCGGTCGACCTCATCATCGAGACCGTCATGGCGCACGAGCCCGGCACGGTCACCCTGGTGCCGACCGGCGGCCTGACGAACATCGCCCTCGCGGCCCGCAAGGAGCCCCGCATCGTCGAGCGCGTCAAGCAGGTCGTCCTGATGGGCGGCGGGGTGCACGTCGGCAACTGGAGCCCGGTCGCCGAGTTCAACATCGTCATCGACCCCGAGGCCGCCTCGATCGTCTTCGACGCGGGCTGGGACGTCGTCATGGTCGGCCTCGACCTGACGCACCAGGCGCTCGCGACGCCCGAGGTCGCCGAGCGCATCGCCGCCGTCGGCACCGCCCCGGCCGCGTTCGTCGGCGAGCTGCTCGACTTCTTCGGCCAGACGTACAAGGACGCCCAGGGCTTCGACGCCCCGCCCGTGCACGACCCCTGCGCCGTCGCGTACGTCATCGACCCGACCGTCGTCCGTGCGGTGAAGGTCCCGATCCACGTCGAGACGCAGGGCACCCTGACCCTCGGCATGACCGTCGCCGACTTCCGCGCGCCCGCGCCGGAGGACTGCCGCACGAGCGCCGCGACGGAGCTCGACCACGGCCGGTTCTGGGACCTCGTCGTCGACGCCCTCGAGCGCATCGGCGAGACCCCGGACACCGGCTGGACGCCCCGGACCGCAGCCACCACGACCACCACGGAGCACTGACCCCCATGACCACCACATCGACGAAGAAGTCGATCGGCGCCCTCACCGCCGCGCTCCTCGCAGCCTGCATCGCGTTCCAGCTGAACGCGAGCATGCTCAGCCCCGCTCTGGTCACGATGGCCCGCGAGCTGCACACCGACGACGCCACGATCGGCCTGTCGCAGACGCTGTTCTTCACCCTGGCGGCGCTGTTCTCGCTCTTCCTGCCGCGCCTGTCCGACATCGTCGGCCGCAAGCGCGTCCTGCTCGGCATGCTCGCGGTGATGCTCGTCGGCAGCATCGTGGCGGCGCTCGCGGTCAACGTCCCGATGCTGTTCGTCGGTCGCATGATCCAGGGCGTCACCGGCCCGGTCGTCCCGATCGGCCTGCTCATCCTCCGCAACGAGATCGCCGACCCGAAGCGCTACGGCGCCGCCCTCGGCCTGCTCACCGCGGTGAACGGCGGCATCGCGGGCGTCGACGCGCTCGCCGGTGGGTGGATCGCGACGCACTTCGGGTTCCGCGGGATCTTCTGGGTCATCGCGATCGTCACCGTCGTCGCGGCGCTGATGGTCGCTGCGTGGGGCGTCGAGTCGAAGCCGTCGGCCGGCACCCGGATGGACTGGTGGGGTGTCCTGCCGCTCGTCGTCAGCGTCGGCGCACTGCTCACCGCGTTCAACGAGGCGGGCAAGCTCGCAGCCGCCGACTGGGGCCTCGTGGTCGGTGGCATCGTCCTCGCCCTCGTGGCCTTCGGCGTCTTCTGGGCGGTCGAGTCGCGGGTGCGCGAGCCCCTCGTCGAGACACGGTTCCTCAAGCGCCGTGCGACCTGGGCGCTGCTCGTCACGACCCTGCTCACCATGACGGGCGTGTTCGCGGTCGTGAACGGCCTCGTCACGAGCCTCGCGCAGAACCCGGACGCGGGCTTCGGCATGGAGGCCGACCTCGCCTCGCTCGCGTTCCTCACCCCGTACGCGCTGGTCGGCTGGATCGTCGGACCCTTCGCCGGCCGGCTCGCGCCGACCCTCGGCTACCGCGCCGTGCTGCGCGTCGGCCTGGTCGGGAGCATCGTCGCGACGCTCGTCATGGCGTTCGTCGGCGTGCACTCGCTGCCGGTGCTCATCGCCGCGACCGTGCTGATCGGCATCACGTACGCCGGCATCGCGAACATCATCCTGAACGGGCTCGGCATCGTGCTCTCGCCGGAGTCGAACCCCGGCTTCCTGCCCGGCCTCAACGCCGGTGCGTTCAACCTCGGTGCCGGCATCAGCTTCGCCGTCCTGCCGGCCCTGCAGATCGCGCTCGGGACCGGCGGGTCCGCGGGCACCGCCGGGTACTCCGGTGGCATGCTGCTCGGTGCCGTGATCACCTGCGCGGCACTCGCCACGTCCTTCCTCATCCCGCGCCCGGCCTCGGCCGAGACAGGAGCCGCCGCATGACCGGCATCGTCGTCGTGGGGAGCCTCAACGCGGACCTGGTGGTCCGCACGGAGCGCTTCCCGAAGCCCGGTGAGACCCTCCAGGGGTCCGACCTCGCGATCCTGCCAGGCGGCAAGTCCGCCAACCAGGCGGTGGCTGCCGGGAGGCTCGGGGGCACCGTGCGCATGATCGGCGCGGTCGGCGACGACGGGAACGGTCGACTGCTGCGCGACTCCGTCGCGGCGGCGGGTGTCGACACGACGCACGTCGCCGTCCGGGAGGGCGTGGCCACCGGCACCGCCGTCATCACGGTCGACCGCGCAGGGGAGAACACCATCGTGATCTCCGCCGGCGCGAACGGCACGCTGACCCCGGACGACGTCCCCGCCGATGCCCTCGACGGTGCCGGCGTGCTCGGTCTCTGCCTCGAGGTCTCGATCGACGTCGTCCTGGCCGCCGCCCGGGCAGCGCAGGCCGCCGGGGTCACGGTGCTCACGAACCTGTCCCCGTTCGGTGCCGTCCCGGCGGAGCTGCTCGAGCTGACCGACGTCCTGCTCGTCAACGAGCACGAGGCCGCGGAGCTCGGGGAGCACGGTGTCCGACGGTCGATCGTGACCCGGGGCGGTTCGGGCTGCGTCGTGCACGACGGTGACGCCGAGCCGGTGTCGATCGACGCCGTCCGGGTCGACCCGGTGGACACCACGGGCTGCGGCGACGCGTTCATGGGTGCGGTGGCGCTGCGCCTCGCCGCCGGGGACCCGCTGGTCGAGGCCGCGCGGTTCGCGGTCGGTGTCGGGGCGTACGCCGCGACGAAGGCGGGCGCGCAGGCGTCGTACCCGACCACCGCGGAACTCGAGGCGTTCCTGCGGGGCTGAACCGCGCCTCCTGGGCCGTGCCCGTCCGACGGGGCCACTAGCGTTGTGGCATGCGCGTGGGAGTCCTCGACATCGGGTCCAACACCGGCCACCTGCTCGTGGTGGACGCCCACGGCGGTGCCGCCCCGCTGCCGGCGTCGTCGTTCAAGCAACCGCTGCGCCTCGCCGAGCACCTCGACGACGCCGGCGCGGTGACGGAAGCGGGCGTCGACGCCCTGACCTCGTTCGTCGCCGACGCCGTCCGCGTCGCCGAGGACCGCGGGTGCGAGGACATGCTCGCGTTCGCGACCTCGGCCGTCCGCGACGCCGTGAACTCCGACGCGGTGCTCGCCCACGTCGAACGGGCGACCGGCGTCGAGCTCGCCGTGCTGTCCGGCGGGGACGAGGCGCGCTTGACGTTCCTCGCCGTCCGGCGGTGGTTCGGGTGGTCCGCCGGTCGCCTGGCCGTGTTCGACATCGGCGGTGGGTCGCTCGAGATCGCCGGCGGAGCGGACGAAGCGCCCGACGTCGCGTGGTCGATGCCGATCGGCGCCGCGCGGCTCGCCCGGTCGTACTTCGCGGCGGGGACCCCGACCGAGGACGACGTGCGCCGGATCCGGCACGAGATCCGGGTGGAGATCGCCCGCGACGCCGGGCTGCTGCTGCGCGCCGGGCGGCCGGACCGTGCCGTGGCGACCTCGAAGACGTTCCGGTCGATCGCACGGATCTGCGGCGCAGCGCCCTCGGGTGCGGGGCCGCTCGTGCCGCGCGCGCTCGACGGCGACGTGCTCCGCGCGAAGCTGCCGGCGCTCCTGACGATGTCGGTCGCCGAGCTGGCCGAGCTCCCCGGGGTGTCGCCGAGCCGGGCGCACCAGGTGGTGCCGGGAGCCCTCGTCGCCGAGGCCTGCCTGGACATCTTCGACCTGCCGGCGCTCGAGATCTGCCCGTGGGCGCTCCGCGAGGGCGTGATCCTCGAGCGGCTCGACCAGCTGTCGGTGCTCGGCTAGCCGTTCCTCGGCGGTGCGAGGAGCCACGGGCGGATCATCCGGGTGACGAACGGCAGCACCCAGAACGTCATGATCGGCGTGAGCACGAGCGTCGTGACGAGCACGCGCGGCAGCACGGGGAGTGCGCCGAACGCGGGGACGAGCCAGCCGACGAGGTAGGTGAACGCCAGGTTGACCGGGAAGAACCCCAGCCAGATGCTCACGGCCTGCTTCCACCGCGGCGGTGCGCTCGACGCCGGGGCATCGGCCGGTGCGTCGAACCACCCCTCGATCCCGGTGCGCTTCTCGACACGGGACTCCACCACGAGGTCACGGCCGAGGTCGAGCCACCGTAGCCGGTCGTCGGAGTTCTCCCACGTGGCGAGGGAGTCGTGGTCGGCGAACCGGTAGAGCATGTGCCACTCACGGCTCGTCGCGTGTGAGCGGACCCAGCCCGAGCCGAGGAAGCCCGGGTAGCGGTTGGCGAGGTTCACGCCGGACTGCACCCAGCGGGTGACGTCGGGGATCCGTTCGGGTTCGACGAGTCGTGTGATGGAGACGGTGACGGGCGGGCCATCGGTCGCGGGTGGCGACGACAAGGCCCCAGGCTCTTCTGGAGTCATGCGTCAAGTCTGGCCGACGCGTGTTTCCTGCTCGTGTCGCGCGGTCCGGCTAGCTGGCCTGCTTCTTGGCGGCCGGCTTCTTCGCGGGGGCCTTCTTCGCGGGGGTCTTCTTCGCGGGTGCCTTCTTCGCGGGTGCCTTCTCGGCCGGGGCCTTCTCCGGTGACTCGTCGGCCGTGGAGTCCTGCTTCGTGGAACGGGACCCGCTCCGGGAACGCGACCCCGTGCCTCCCGACCCGGACCGCTTCTTGTCCACCGACGCGCGCAGGGCGGCCATCAGGTCGATGACGTCGCCACCCTCGTCATCATCGTCGTCCTCGGAGCGCTCACCGAAGGTCTTCTCGGTGTCGATGTCGTCGCCGGACTCCAGCTTCGCGTCGATGAGCTGCTGCAGCTCCACCTGGTAGGCGTCGGTGTAGCGGTCGGGGTCGAAATCCGTGGACATGCTGTCGACGAGCGACGACGACATCTTCAGCTCGTTCGCGCTGACCTTCACCGCTGCGTCCAGCCCCTTGAAGTCGGCGGCACGGACCTCGTCGCCCCAGAGCAGCCCCTGCAGCAGGATCACGTCGTCGTTCACCCGCAGGACACCGAGCCGGGTCTTCTGCCGGAGCGTGAACTGCACGATCGCCAGCCGGTCGGTCTTCGCGAGGGTCTCGCGCAGGAGCACGTACGCCTTGGGGGAGCGGGAGTCGGGCTCGAGGTAGTAGGACTTCTCGAACATCATCGGGTCGACCTGGTCGACGGGGACGAACTCGAGGACCTCGATCTCGTGCGACTGCTCCTCGGGGAGCTGCTTGAAGTCGTCGGCGGTGAGCACCACCGTCTTGTCGCCGTCGTCGTAGGCGCGCTGGATGTCGGCGTACTCGACCTCGTGGCCGAACTCGCAGACGCGCTTGTACCGGATGCGGCCCTTGTCCTCGTCGTGGACCTGGTGCAGCGACACGTCGTGCGTCTCGGTCGCCGCGTAGACCTTGATCGGCACGTTGACGAGCCCGAACGCGATGGAGCCCTTCCAGATCGACCTCATGGGCACATGATGCCCGTCTCTCCACGGGAGCGCCCGCAGCGGACGGGTTCTCCACAGATCCTGCTTCGCTGAACCGCGGTGGCCGCGGCGCGAGCACCATGGGCCCATGAGCCAGCTCGACAAGCAGGACCCGCGCGACCAGTTCCCCCGTCCGCCCTTCCCGGCCCAGACGCAGCAGGGATCCGGACTGGCGAGCGCGATGGACCCGGCACCGGACCACGGCGAGACGAGCTACCTCGGCACGGGCCGCATGCCCGGCTACCGCGTGCTCGTCACCGGGGCCGATTCGGGCATCGGACGGGCAGCGGCGATCGCGATGGCCAAGGAGGGCGCGGACGTCGCCCTGAACGCCCTGCCCGAGGAACGCGACGACCTCGAAGCCGTGCGGGACATCGTGGGCGGCCTCGGGCGGAAGGCCGTGCTGCTCCCCGGTGACCTGACCGACGAGGGGTTCTGCGACACACTCGTGCGCGACGCGGTCAGCGAGCTCGGCGGACTCGACGCGCTGGTCCTCGTCGCCGGCCACCAGAAGGTGCACGACGACGTGACGGCGCAGTCGACCGAGGACTTCGACCGCACGATGAAGGTCAACCTGTACTCGCTGTTCTGGCTCGTACGCGCGGCCGTTCCACACATGGCGCCCGGCAGTGCGATCGTCACGACGAGCTCGGTGTCCGCCTACCAACCGCAGGACCGGATGATCGACTACGCGGCGACGAAGGCCGCCATCATCACGTACACGAACGGGCTGGCGCGGCAGCTCGCGGCGAAGGGGATCCGGGCGAACACCGTCGTCCCGGGCCCGGTGTGGACGCCGCTGCAGCCGATCAGCTACCCGGGCGACGAGATCGCCGCCTACGGGCAGGACACGCCCTTCGGTCGACCTGCACAGCCGGTCGAGCTCGGCAGCGCGTACGTGTACCTGGCCGGCCCCGAGTCGTCGTACACGTCGGGGACGACCCTCACGGTGGCGGGGGCGACCGGGGTGGCGCTGTGAGTCCGACCGCGCGCAAGACCGTGGTCCTGGTGGGGGACCGCCGCATCGCCCTGACGAACACCGACAAGGTGCTCTACCCGGAGACCGGCACCACCAAGGGACGCGTGATCGAGTACTACGAGCGGGTCGCGCCGTGGATGATCCCGCACGTGAAGGACCGCCCCGTGACCCGGAAGCGCTGGGCGAACGGCGTCGACGGCAAGGTGTTCTTCGAGAAGAACCTGCCGGACTCCGCGCCCGACTGGGTCCGGCACCACACCATCCACCACGCCGAGCACGACAACGAGTACCCGATCGTCGACGACCTGCCGACCCTCGTGTGGATGGCGCAGCAGGCCGCGCTGGAGCTGCACGTGCCGCAGTGGCGGTTCGGCCCCCGCGGCGGGCAGCAGAACCCGGACCGGCTCGTCCTCGACCTCGACCCCGGCGACGGCGTCGGGCTGCCCGAGTGCGTCGAGGTCGCACTCGCGGCGCGCGAGATCCTGCACGGCATGGGGCTCGACCCGTACCCGGTCACGTCCGGGTCGAAGGGCATCCACCTCTACGCCGCGCTCGACGGCGGGGCCTCCACCGCACACGTCTCCGAGGTGGCGCACGAACTCGCGAAGGCGCTCGAGCAGGACCTGCCGGACCTCGTGCTCTCCTCGATGAGCCGGGCGGAGCGGACGGGCAAGGTGTTCGTCGACTGGTCGCAGAACAACGGCAACAAGACGACGATCGCGCCGTACTCGCTGCGCGGCCGTGACCGGCCGACGGTCGCCGCGCCCCGCACCTGGAAGGAACTCACCGAACGCGGGCTCGCGCAGCTCACCCTCGACGAGGTCCTCGAACGCCTGGAGGAACGGGGCGACCACCTGCACCCGGTCGCCTCCGCCTCGTTGGCGGTCGGACGGGACGACCACGGTCACTGGGACAGCGACCGGACCCAGCAGGCGAACGACGCGGAGCAGCCCGCGCGCGACCGGCTCGCCGCGTACCGCGCCAAGCGCGACGCGTCGAAGACCCCGGAACCCGTGCCCGAGGACGCGCCGACGGTGCGGAAGGACGGCACCCCGACGTTCGTCATCCAGGAACACCACGCCACACGCGACCACTACGACTTCCGGCTCGAGCACGACGGGGTCCTGGTCAGCTGGGCGCTGCCGAAGGGTGAACCCACCGACCCGGGGAAGAACCACCTCGCAGTACAGACCGAGGACCACCCGCTCGAGTACGGCGCGTTCGAGGGCACGATCCCGAAGGACGAGTACGGCGGCGGGACGGTCACGATCTGGGACGACGGCACGTACGAGCTCGAGAAGTGGCGTGAGGGCGAAGAGGTCATCGTCACACTGCACGGCCGGACCGGCGGCGCTCGCCGACTGGCGCTGCTGCACACCCGCGGGCGGGGTGGTGGGCGCGACGGCGACGAGAAGAACTGGCTCATCCACCGCACGAAGGACCAGCCGGACCGCCTGGCGGACGGCGGGGACGGGGCGGGGACGAGCCGCGCCTCCCGGCCCGCACCCGCCGGCGGCGACCCGACCGCGCGCATCGACCGGACGGCCGCGTCGGACACCGCTCCGGCTGATCGCCGCACGATGCAGGCGACCCTCGCGAAGGGCGAACCGACGCTGGACGAGTCGGACTGGGCGTTCGAGATGAAGTGGGACGGCATCCGCGCGCTCGCGACCGTCCGGGACGGTTCGGTGACGCTCCGCAGCCGCAACGACAACGACCTGACGGTGCAGTACCCCGAGCTCCGGGAACTCGGCGACCGCGCCGGGGTGGACGGCGTGTTCGACGGCGAGATCGTGGCCCTCGACGATCGGGGGCGGCCCTCGTTCCAGCTGCTGCAGAACCGGATGGGACTGACGAAGTCGCGCGAGGTCGAGGCGGCGCGACGGGAGACACCGGTCCGGCTGCTGCTCTTCGACGTGCTCGAGGCGGACGGGCACGAGCTCACCCGCCTCGGGTACGACGCGCGTCGCCAGGCGCTCGAGACGGTGGTCGAACCGGGCGGCGCGATCGACGTCCCGCCCGCGTACCAGGGCGACCTCGCCCGGGCGATGGCGGACTCGGCGGAGCAGGGACTCGAAGGGGTCGTCGCGAAGAAGCGGACGTCGAAGTACGCCGAGGGTCGGCGATCCGAGGCGTGGCTCAAGCTGAAGCACCACGCCACGCAGGAGGTCGTGGTCGGCGGGTGGAAGCCGGGGAGTGGTCGGCGTGCTGGTGGGGTCGGCTCGCTGCTCCTCGGCGTCCGGGGGCCGGACGGGCTCGAGTACGTCGGGAAGGTCGGCACCGGCTTCCGCGACCGCGACCTCGACGAGATCGGTGCGACGCTCGCCGCGCTCGAGCGGAAGACCTCGCCGTTCGTCGACGTCCCTCGGCCCGATGCCCGCGACGCGCACTGGGTGACGCCGAAGCGCGTGGGCGAGGTCGAGTTCGCCGAGTGGACGTCGGACGGCCGGTTGCGACAGCCCTCCTGGCGTGGGTGGCGGGTGGACAAGGACCCGGGGGACGTCGTCCGGGAATCGTGAGCATGCATCCGCATGGGGTCAGCCCGGGGCGAACTTCCGTCCCCCGTTCCACCCTCGACCGGGGGACGAATCGGGGGTGATCCCCCGGGATTCCGGTACGGGCTGTTACGTTCGCCGGGACGAAAGGGCGCGAGCATGAGCGCGAGCAAGTACCTGCCCCCGTTCACCGCGGAGGAACGAGTCACGATCGCAGGGGACCGATCGGCGCGCACACCCGTGGACCCGGGGGTCGCGGTGACGGAGTCCGAGGTGACCTACGCGGACTTCCTCGGTGACGAGGTCGACGAGTAGGTCGGGGACGACGGTCCACGCGGTGTTCGCTCCGCGTGGTGATCGACCACCGACGCCGCGGGCTGGGGGAGAAGACGGCCCGTGCGCCGGATCAGGGGACGCACGGGCCGCCGTCGGGGCGCCGTGACCGGTCGTTCAGGGATGACCGGTCACGACGCGCTTCGCACCAGGCACGCACCGCGCTCCTGGTAGACCCGTACGTAAGACGTGACGACGACCGCGATCGTCACGCGAGAACCGAAGAAAATCGACGAGGAGCCGACCCTGAGCGACGCTGACGCCCTGGCGTCCCTGTCGGACGCCTCCCTCGTCGCGCGCAGCGCCGACGGCGACACGGTCGCGTTCGGGGTGCTGATCCGCCGCTACGGCCCGCACATGCGCGCCTACGCCGCTCGGATCCTCGGACACGGCGACGGCGAGGCCGAGGACGCCGTGCAGGAGGCGGCGCTCCAGGCCTGGCAGCGCATCGACCGGGTGGACGACCCCGACCGTGTGCGGAACTGGCTGTTCCGGATCGCGGCGAACAAGGCGCTCGACCGACTCCGTCGTCGGCATCCACACCTGGACCTCGAAGCGGTGGTCGACTCGGCCGACGACCGCCCTGTCGACGAGGTCGTCAGCACGCGGCTGCAAGTCCAGGAACTCGCGCGTATCGTGCAGGCACTCCCGGACGCGCACCGTGCCGTCTGGGTGATGCGGGAGATCGGTGGGGCGTCGTACGCCGAGATCGCCGAGGCGACGGGGATGCCGCAGGCGACGGTGCGCGGGGTGCTGGCGCGGGCACGACGTCGTGTCCTCGAGCAGATGGAGGGGTGGCGATGACCGACGACGAACGGTTCGGCGCGTTCACCCTCGAGGAACTCTCCGACTACCTGGACACCGACCGCACCCCGGCACGGCCGGACATCGAGGGCGACCCCGACGCGGCCGCCGCGTTGGTGCGGCTCGAGTCGCTGCGGACGGCCTCGCGGGACCTACTCGACGCCGAGGCCGCGGAGGCCGCCGGGGCCGACGCCGGTTGGATCGCCAGCGTGCTCGCGTCGGTGCGGACGACGGCGCACGCGGGGCGGGACATCCCCGTCCCGGACGACGACCCCGCGTCGACGCTCGTCGTGACCGAAGGCGCACTCCGCGGACTCGTGCGGGCTCTCGGCGACGAGGTACCCGGCGTGGTCGTCCGACGGACCAGGTTCACGGGCGACCTCCGGACGGCCGGTGGATCGGTCGATGTCGAGGTGTCGATCGCCGCGAGCGCCGACGGGCCGGTGCACCTCCGCGCCGAGGCACTCCGGTCGATCATCGAGGACGCGCTCGCGGCGCACGCACCCTTCGTGGTGCGGTCCCTCGTGGTGCGGGTGGCGGACCTCATCGAGAGAGGACGACCGTGACCGACGACGTGCGCAGTGTCTCGCGCGGACTGACCGCGGTCGTGCTCGGGGTCCCCGGGGTCCGCTCGGTGCTGCCACCGGGGCCGAACCTCGCCACGCTCGTCCGCGACGTCCACTCGGTGCTCGACCTGCCCCGAGACGGTGGCGCGGTCCTCGTGCAGGACCGACGCGAGGGCGCCCGGATCCGCGTGGTCGTGACGACGGACCGGCGGGTCCCGACGCTCGGGCTCGTCCGGAACGTCCGCGACGCGGTGGTCGCCGAGGGGGCGGCGTTGCTGGGACGTCGACCATCGGACGTCACCGTGCGGGTCGTCGAGATCGACTGAGCGCCGGCGATGCGCCTGCCGGGGGAACTCAGGGAGCGGGCGCGGGACCGTCGGCGGGCTCGGCGTCGTCGGCGACCGGGAGGTCCTCGTCGATGAGGTCGTCCTCGTCCGGTTCGACCACCTCGGCCGCAGCCGCCTTCGCCTCGTCGATGGACTCCTGGGAGCGGCGGAGCAGGTCGTCGTCGTGTGCTGGCTGGTCGGTCATGCCGGTGACGCTACGCCGGAGCTCCTGAGTCGGCGTCGCGGCGACGGTCGCTCGGCGGGGGAGCAGCCGGCGGCTCGAAGTCCACCGCCGAGGTCGGCGCCGGGGTCGTCGGCATCGCGGGGACGGCGGGCGTCCCGAAGGCGTCGGCGGCGTCGAGCACCGCCCGGGTCGCCGCGGCAGCGGTCCGGAGGGCGTCCCCGATCGGCATCGCCCGGTGTGCTGCCGTCCGGACCTCGACGCCCCACGGCTCGTCGAACCCGAGGTCGCGCACGGTGCGGACGAACCCCGGGACGTCCCAGGCGCCGGCTCCGGGCAGGTGGCGAGCTTCGCGGGCCTCCTCGGCGAGGGTCATGCCCGCCGGGGTGTGGAGCAGGCCGTCGCTCAGCTCGACCGCGGCCAGCGACGCCGGCGCGACGCCCTCGCGGATGGAGGCGAGCGTGGACCCGCCGCGCAGTGCGTGCATCACGTCCACCAGGAGCCCGCCGTTCGGGTGACCGGCGGCGGTGACGAACCGGGACGCGCGCTCCACCGTCGGCAGGTTCGACCACGGCTCGGGCTCGAGGACGAGCTGCGCACCGACCTTCGCGGCCTGCCCGGCCAGTTCGTTCCAGTCGTCGACCATGGCGGACGGCGAGACGCCGGGCAGCGTGACGTCCGCACGCGCGACGACCTGCCAGGCGCTCAGGGTCGCGGCGGCCTCGAGCACCACACCGCGGTCGGCGTCCTGGTCGGTGGTGTGGTTCGCGCAGGTCCACCAGCGTTCGAGCGGTCCCAGCTGGACCCAGACGATCCCCGCACCGTCGAGCATGCGGCGGAGGGCGGCGAACCCGATCGTCGCCCGCACCTCGTGCAGGTCACCGAGCGACAGCGAGAGTCCGGCGAAGCCGGCAGCACCGACGGCGTCGATGCGCTCGCCGATCGGTTCGGTCCCGGCCCATGTCCAGGACGTCGCGAGCAGGTCGTGTTCCTGCACGGCGGCACCTCCGTTCTCCGGACACGCCGCCCCGCCCCGTCGCGGTCGGGTGTCCCCAGTGTGGCGACACCGCGCACCCCGCAGCGGCGTCGAGACATTGCTACTCGGTGGTGCTGCGAGCCCTCCCAGGCCGCCGACACACGGGGGAAACGCGTGGGGTCACACGATCACGGTCCGGACCGAGCCCACGCCGGCGATCGAGCCCTCGAGGAGGTCCCCGCGGGCGAGGACCCCGACACCGTCCGGGGTGCCGGTGAACAGGAGGTCGCCCGGCGCGAGGGACACGAACCGCGAGAGCTCCGCGATGGTCTCGGCGACGGACCAGATCTGGTCGGCGAGGTCCCCGGACTGTCGGAGCTCACCGCCCACCCGCAGCTCGATCGTGCCCGACGTCGGGTCGACGTCGGCGGCGGGGACGATCGCGCCGACCGGGGCCGAGGCATCGAAGCCCTTGGCGGTGTCCCACGGGCGGCCGAGCCGCTTCGCCTCGGCCTGCAGGTCGCGCCGCGTGAGGTCGATCCCGACGGCGTAGCCCCAGACGTGGTCGAGGGCCGTGTCGACCGGGATGTCCGTTCCGCCGCGACCGATCGCCACGACGAGCTCGACCTCGTGCTCGAGGCGCTCGGTGACGGACGGGTACGGGGTGTCCGCGTCGTCGGTCACCACCGCGCCCGCCGGCTTCGTGAAGAAGAACGGCGGCTCGCGGTCCGGGTCGTGGCCCATCTCGCGAGCGTGCGCGGCGTAGTTGCGGCCCACGCAGAACACCCGCCGGACGGGGAAGCGTCCGCCGGTCGTGGTGGGGACGGTCGGGAGGGTCGGGGCCGGGATGACGAGGTCGCTCACCCGTCCAGCGTGCCACCGGCAGCGCGGTGCTCGGTCAGCCCTCGCTGATCGAGGCCTCCCACCGGAGCTTCCGTGCTCGTGCCCGTTCCTGTCGTTCGCGCCACTCGATGCGCATCTCCGCGAGTCGTTCGAGGTCACCGGCCGCACGGACGAGCGGCCCGTAGTGCGGGTGCGCGAGGAGCTTGGGCGTGCGCCGCTCCATCCGGTCGAGCCGTGCCTTGAAGGACCGGTCATCCTCGTCGGAGATCATCGTCCTGTCGTTCCTTCCCAGATCGGCGCCGTCGCGCAGTCATCGTCTCGTGGTCGTCGAGCGCTCGTCGGACCCACTCGTCGTCATCGGTGACCCAGGGCCGGGACATGAGAGCGTCCGTCATCAGAGCCGCCGCATCCCGCTGCCGTTCGTCCTCTGAGACGGCACGTGCGACCACCCACGACCAACGCTGCCACCAGTGGTCCCGATGCCCCAAGAACTCTGTATTCCGCCGCGCCCGACGCCCCTCGACCACCGTCACCACCACGCTCGCGACCGCCACCAGGGCGCTGAGCAACGACACGCTCGCGCTCGTCCAGCCTGCATCCATGACGACCACCCTGACGCGACAGGACCGGCCACGCGCCGAGCGTGACCGGTCCTGTGGAACGTGATCCGCGCCTCCTGGATGTGGAGGAGTGCGCGGACGCGCGTCAGTTGCCGGGCGCAGCCCCCTCGGTCTCCCCCTCGCCCGGGTCGCCACCCGTGCCCTCCGATGCCGCCTCGTCCTGCGGCCACCCCGAGAACCGCCACGCACCGACGCTCGGGTGGTCCTCGCCCTTCGTGTACGCGTACTCGCGGGCCGCCGTGCGGGCCTCGGACAGCCGCGTGCGCAGCGCGTCGTGCGCCGACGCGTCCACCCGGGTCAGGGCGTCGTGCGCGAGCGCGAACCGGTCCATCTCGTTGCGCATGAGCATGTCGAACGGGGTCGTCGTCGTGCCCTGCTCGAGGAACCCGTGCACGTGCAGGTCGTCGTGCCCGTTCCGGCGGTAGGTCAGTTGGTGCACGAGGGACGGGTACCCGTGGAACGCGAAGACGGTCGGGGTGCCGGGCAGGAACAGTTCGTCGTAGCGCTCGTCGGGGACCGGGTGCTCGTGCTTCCGGGGGTCGCCGATGGACAGCAGGTCGACGACGTTCACGACACGGACCCCGACCTCGGGAGCGTGCTGGCGGATGATGTCCGCGGCGGCCACGGCCTCGACGGTGGGGACGTCCCCGGCACAGGCGAGCACGACGTCGACGCGGCCGACGGACTCCTCGGTGCCGGCCCAGTCCCAGACCCCGAGCCCCGCGGCGACGTGCTCGACCGCGTCGGGCAGCGACAGGAACACCGGCTCGGGGTGCTTGCCGGCGACGATCACCTCGATGCGGTCGGTCGTCTCCAGTGCATGCGCGGCGACGGCCAGCAGGGTGTTCGCGTCGGCCGGCAGCTTGATGCGGACGAGGTCCTGCTGCTTCGACGCGACGACGTCCAGGAACCCCGGGTCCTGGTGCGAGAAGCCGTTGTGGTCCTGGCGCCAGACGTGCGACGACAGCAGGATCGACAGGTTCGGGACGGGTGCCCGCCAGTCGATGTCCGTCGAGGACTCGAGCCACTTCGCGTACTGGCCGACCATGGAGTCGATGATGTGCGCGAACGCCTCGTAGGTGTTGAGGACGCCGTGGCGGCCGCTCAGCACGTAGCCCTCGAGCATCCCCTCGAGCAGGTGCTCGGACAGCACTTCGGTGACCCGACCGTGTGCGCCGAGGTGCTCGTCTCCGACGCCACGCTGGGCACGCCAGACGCGCGACGTGACGTCGAAGACCGCGTCGAGCTTGTTCGACACCGTCTCGTCCGGGCCGAAGAGCCGGAAGGACGAGGGGTTCCGCTGGATGAGTGCGGCGAGCCAGGGGCCGAGCGTGCCGGTGGCGCTCGCGTCCTCGCCCACGGGGACGCCGAACTCCTCGAGCCCGGGGCGGTCGAGTGCGGTGCGGAGCCGGCCGCCGTTCGCGTGCGGGGTCGCACTCATCCGCAGGTCGCCGGTGGGCCGGATGGTGGTGAGGATGCCGATCGGCTGGCCGTCGTCGTCGAACAGCTCCTCGGGGCGGTAGGACCGCATCCACTCCTCGAGCTGCCGGCGGTGGTCGTCGTCCTCGCGGACGGCGGGCAGGGGGACCTGGTGGGCGCGGAAGGTCCCCTCGACCTGCTGGCCGTCGACGACCTTCGGGCCGGTCCAGCCCTTGGGCGTGCGGAGGATGATCATCGGCCAGCGCGGTCGGAGGTCCGCAGCACCGGCCGGCTGTCCGGCGGCCGCTCGCTGCGCCTGGGCGCGGGCCGCGGCCTGGATGTCGTCGATCGTCGCGAGTGCACGCCGGAGCGCACCGTCGAACAGGGCGTGCACGGCGAACGGGTCGTCGTCGACGCGGGCGGAGTCGACCACGATCGGCTCGTACCCGAGCCCGCGGAAGTAAGCGTGCAGGTCGTCGTGGGGGATGCGTGCGAGGACCGTCGGGTTCGCGATCTTCCACCCGTTCAGGTTGAGGATCGGCAGCACGGCGCCGTCCGACACCGGGTCGAGGAACGTGTGCGCCTGCCAGGACCCGGCGAGCGGCCCGGTCTCGGCCTCGCCGTCGCCGACGACGCACGCGACGACGAGGTCCGGATTGTCGAGTGCTGCTCCGTACGCGTGCGCGAGGGAGTAGCCGAGCTCGCCGCCCTCGTTGATCGACCCCGGGGTCTCGGGCGCCGCGTGCGAGGGGATCCCACCGGGGAAGGAGAACTGCCGGAAGAACTGCCGCAGCCCGTCCGGGTCCGGCGTGATGTCCGGGTAGAGCTCGCCCCACGTGCCGTCGAGCAGCGCGTTCGCGTTCATCGCGGGACCGCCGTGACCGGGTCCGCAGATGTACAGGAGCTGCCGGTCCGTCTCGGCGATGAGCGCGTTGCAGTGCGCGTAGACGAGGTTGAGCGCCGGCGAGGTGCCCCAGTGTCCGAGCAGCCGGGGCTTCACGTCGTCCGGCGTGATCGAGCGGTCGAGCAGCGGGTTGTCGAGCAGGTAGATCTGCCCGACGGTGAGGTAGTTCGCGGCGCGCCACCAGGCGTCGATCGCGCGGATCCGGTCGGTGCTCGAGGGGGATGCGGGGGCCATGCCCCCACGGTACGGAGGCGGTTGCGGGGGAATCCCAGAAAAACTTCCAAACCGTTCGGCAGGGGGTGCCGAATGCATGTCACAAGGGCAAACGCCCAGGGCGCTCTCCGGTCACGAACGGCCGGGCCACAGCAAGCACACAGCACGGCGCGTGCACAGGAGCACGTCGCCACCGGCCGGAGCCCCCGAGACAGCAAAGGACCCAACCCATGCGCAAGTCCCTGAAGACCTCCATCACGCTCGCCACGACGGGTGCGCTCGTGCTGGGTGGTGCCGCGTTCGGCATCACCTCGGCGCAGGCCTCGACCCCGTCGGTGCACACCGTGTCGTCGTCCTCGTCGAAGATCCCCGGCCCCGTCGCGTCGGTGCCCGAGGTCCTCGGTGGCGACACCGCCGTGAAGCTCGACTCCGGCTTCACCGACGCCCTGACCGCGCTGAAGCTGACCCCGGGTGTCTCCGGTGACGCCAAGCTCGCCGA
>NZ_MJGQ01000045.1:215057-438058 GCF_001865095.1 Curtobacterium sp. MCBA15_013
GAACTTCGTCGTGAACCCGGGCTCGTCCAAGCTCTACGGTGACGTGCTGGTCAACGGCAAGGTCGCGGTGAACAACGCGTACCTGTTCTCGCTGCACGGTGGCACGCTCAAGCCGCTGCAGCTCGAGGGTGACAACGCGATCCTGACCGGCACCACGGTGCACGTCTCGGGTGACGCGGCGAAGCTGCTCAACAGCACCTTCAAGACCGACGCCGTGAAGTCCGGCCTCCTCGTCGGCACCGCCACCATCACCGCCAAGATCAAGTAACGCTTCCACGCCAGGGACGACCGCAGCACCGCGCCACGAGCGCGGTGCTGCGGTCGTTCCCGTGTCCGGGGGGGCGGTCCAGGAGGCGCGGATCACCTCACCGACGTCGGCGCCACCACCGCCGTGGTCGGTCCGCCTCGGCAGCGGCCCGGTCCGCGGCCGCCTGCGCCTCGGTCGCCAGTCGCTCCTGCCGACGCGCTCGCCAGCCGGCGACCTCGGTCTCGACGTCTCGGAGCGGCGTCACCACCGGCGGCCCACCGAGGAGCTGCCGGCGGGCCTCCCTCACGCGGGCGTTGAAGTCGTCGAGCACGGCACGGACGTCGGGCTCGGCGGAGAGGGCGTCGAGGTGCTCGTCGAGCTCGGCGTCCTCCTTCCGCAGCGCCAGGGCGGGCGGGGCGATCCCGGTGATCTCCTCGCGCTCGATCTTAGCCTTGATCCACCAGTCGGGGTCGTGGCGTCCGTCGTTCCCCGGGAGCCGCTTGCCGTGGTACGGGTTGCCCTCGAAGACACCCCGACGCTCGGCCTCCTCGATCTGGGCCCGAGCGTGCGCCGCGACGTCGGCGGCCTGCAGGAGCCGACGCTCCTCGCGCACCTCGTCGGGGTCGAGGGAGCCGCGTTCGATCTCGCTGTCCACGAGCTGCTGGTACCGGTAGCGGGCGGCCCGTCGCAACCGGTCCATGCGTGCATCGACGTCGTTCATGACCCCTCCATGATCACTCCCCGGAGCGCTCCTCGCCAGCGACCTCCTCGATCGTGAGCGCTGCCTGGATGAGCGCCAGGTGCGACAGTCCCTGCGGGATGTTGCCCATGAACGTGCCGTCCTCGCTGATCATCTCGCTGAACATGCCGACGTCGTTCGCCTGCTCCACCATCTCGTCCATGAGGTCGCGGGCGTCGTCGACCCGCCCGACACAGGCCATCGCGGCCGCGAGCCAGAACGAGCACGCCACGAACGGCGACTCCTCGGACTCCATGCCCGAGTACCGGTACACGAGCGGGCCGTGCTGCAGCTGCTCCTCGATCGCCCGGATGGTCGACTCCATGCGGGGACCCCGGTCGAAGGCGCTCATCGCGTGCAGCAGGATCGACGTGTCGAGCTTGTCGGAGCCCGGGTACATCACGTAGTACCCGCGTTCCTCGTCCCACCCGTGCTCGGCGACCCACTGCTCGATGAGCTCGCGGTTCTCGATCCACTTGTCGCGCGGCCCGTCGATCATCCCGGCCTCGTGCAGCTCGGCCGCGGCGTCGAGCGCCTGCCAGCAGCCGATCTTGCTCGAGACGTAGTGCTGCGTGTCCTGGAGCTCCCACATGCCCGAGTCCGGCTCCTCCCACCGGTGGCAGGCGTCGTCGGCGAGCTCCTGCAGGACGGCCGCGGTCTTCCGGTCGAGGACGTTGCCGGCGCGGACGTACTGGCGCAGGATCTCGAAGACGTCGCCCCACACCCCGAGCTGCAGCTGGTCGCCGGCGCGGTTCCCGATGGTCACGGGGCCGATGCCGTTCCAACCGGGGACGTCGCGCTCCTCGACGCCGTCGCTCTTCGAGCCGTCGAGCTCGTAGAAGATCGGCATGTCCTCGTCGTGCTCGGCGATCGTGCGCATCACCCAGGACACCGCGGCGTGGGTCTCCTCGCGCAGCCCGAAGCGGGTCAGCGCGTGCACCGTGTACGACAGGTCGCGTACCCAGGCGAACCGGTAGTCCCAGTTCTTGCCGCCGGTGCGGTCCTCGGGCAGGCTCGTCGTCGGAGCCGCTGCGATCGCGCCGGTCGGCGAGAAGATGAGCAGCTTGAGGGCGAGGGCGCTCCGCTGCACCGGCTCGGCCCACGGCCCGTCGTACGAGAACTCCTCCGACCAGGTCGCCCAGTTGTCGATCGTCCGGTCCATCGCCTGGAGCGCGCTCTCCGGCCGGGGCATGAAGATCGGCTCGTCGTGGGTCCCGACGATGGTCAGGATGTGCTTCGAGCCCTCGGCCGTGGTGAAGCGGCCGGAGAACCGGGGCCCGTCGTCGTGCACGGGTTCGAAACCCTGCTCGACGATGGCGATCGTGATGCCGGCGATGCCGATCACGGCGCCGTTCGCGGTGTCGAGGCGTCTCGGCTCGGCCGTGTTGAGCAGGGTCCCCGGCACCACCGCCCACTCCAGCTCGACCGTGCCGTCGACACCCTGCACGCACCGGGCGACCTCGGCCCAGGGCAGGCGTCCCGCGACGCCGGTCACCATCGCGTCGGTCACGGTCACGGAGCCCGACGCCGTGGTCCAGGTGGTGACGAGCACGTTCGTGCCCGGCAGGTACTCGCGCGAGACCTCGGCGTCGGCGTCGGCCGGCCGGAGGGCGATGTGTCCGCCGTGCTCGGCGTCGAGGATGCTCGCGAAGACCGGCGGCGAGTCCGTCGAGGGGATGGGCAGCCAGTCGATCCGGCCGTCCCGTGCGACGAGCGCCACCGTCCGACCGTCGCCGATCGCGCCGTAGGACCGGAGCGGTGCGTAGCCGTCGGTGCGCTCCTCGTCGTCGATCACGTCAGGGGTGTCTCGGGTCCGCTCGGTCATGCTCCCAGCCTGCCCGCGCCCTGGGCCCGACCATCAGGCGGGCGTACCCCGCTGTGGAGGACGCACGCCGTTCCTCCAGGCTGTGGAGGAGCCGTCAGCGGGCGCCGCCGCCCGTCGAGGCGACCAGGTGGTCGAGCAACGTCCGTCGCCACGGGACGGACGACCAGCCGTGGTCGGCGCCCTCCACCGCGGTGAACGTCGCCCCGGGGAGCACCTCGCCGTAGCGCTGCCCGTACCGGACGGGGACGATCTGGTCCGCGGTGCCGTGCAGGACCTCGGCGGGACCGGTGTAGCGGTCGATCGTCGCGTACACGTCGAGGCCGGCCGTCACCTCGTCGATGAACGCCGTGCCGAGGGCCATGCCGCCGAAGTCGAACCAGCCCTGTTCCCGTGCCCGGGCGAGCGGCTGGCCCTGGATCCGGTCGTGCCGTGCGATGTCGTCCACGACGACACCGGCCGGTGACCACAGGGTCAGCGTCGAGACGAGTTCCGGCACGCGTGCGGCCGCCATGGCGGACTCCACCGCCCCGAGGCTGTGCGCCACGACGTGCACGGGCCCGGCCGCGTCCGCCGCGAGCGTGCGGATCATCGCGACGACCTGGTCGACCTCGTCGCCGATGGTGATGTCGGCGAAGTCGCCGTCGCTCGTCCCGTGCCCGAGCCGGCTGTACGACCGGACCGCGGAGCCGTGCTCGGCCAGGGTGCGCGCGGTCTGCACGAACAGCTGCTGTCCGCCGGTGTCCGTGCTGCCGAAGCCGTGGACGAGCAGGGCCGCGGAGCCGTTCCGCGCGACGGTGCCGAGCTGCCAGCCGCGGAGGGTGCGACCGCCGTGCCCGAGCGTCACCGGGGCGAACGTGCGCATCAGTTGGACCGGTCGGCGAAGCCTGCGGGCAGGTCGCCGGGCGCGGTGTCGACGACGGTCTCGTCGTCCTCGCCGACGTGCTCGAACAGGGTGATGTGCGCGAACTCGGGCACGACGTAGATCGGGTAGGTGGGCCCCTGGTCGCGGTACTCGCGCATGCGGTCGAGGTGGTCGTTCTGGAACAGCACCGTCTTGCTGCCGTCCTCCTCGACCCAGTGCGGGAAGAAGATCGTGCCGTGCAGCACCCGCTCGGCGGGGACGACCGTGACGACGACGCTGGTGCCGGTCGGTTCGTTCCAGGACACCTTGTAGACGCCCGCGGTGAGTGCGACGAGGTCGACCTGCTGGTCCTTCACCCATCGTCCGCCGACCATGCCGGAGTGGATGCGGTAGTCGATCGTCGTCGCGTTCTTGACGTACATCTCGTACTGCCACCCGTTGGCGTACGTGTAGATGAAACGGTGCCCGACGATGCCGGAGAGGTCCTGTTCGGGGACAGGGTGTTCGACGCTGGTGGTGATGTCCATCCATCGAGTTTGCTCTCGAACTGCGTTTGTTGCAAGCGCTTTTCCGGTGACTACCCTGGGAACGTGGACGAGCGACCGGACGACCCCGACCTGGCCCGGGTGGCGCGACGGTTGAGCGCGGAGATCGGTCCGTTCCGCCGGACCCTGCTCGCCACGGCCCGCCGCTCGGTCGCGCTGCCCGACATCCCCGACGCGCAGATCGAGGTGCTCCGACGACTCGGCGAGGACGGCTGGTCGAGTCCCACCGCACTCGGCCGTTCGCTCGGGCTCGCGCGCTCGACGGTGAGCAACCTCGTCCAGGCGATGGAGCGGGACGGCCTGGTCGAGCGTCGTCTCGCGCGTGGTGACGGGCGGAGTACCGAGGTCGGGCTGACCGGCCTCGCCCAACGCCGCCTCGCGGACTACGACGCATCCGCCGAGCGGGTCCTCGTCGACGCGATGGACGCGCTCTCCGAGGACGACCGGCGAGCGCTCGTGGCGGCCGTGCCGGCACTCGAGCGCCTGCGAGCACGACTCGACGAGCGCGGGGGCGCCTGACCCCTCGGCCATCAGGCCCAGTGCATCCCGGGCGTGTCGCGCTTGTGCACGCCGGGCGTGTCGCACTACTGTCGTCCTCCTGCCCATCGGCAGGACCGCCCGTCCCGGGCACCACCGGAAGGACCGCGCGTGCGCACCGTGCAGCACCACGAACAGCGAGTCGAGCTCCAGCTCGACACGCTCGCCGTGCTGCCCGAACAGCGCAACCAGCAGCAGTCCGACCGCTATCCCGCGTAGGCACGCGACGTCACCCGACGCCCCGTGCCCACCCGGCCCGGGGCGTCCTCTCCACGACGCTGCCCTCCGAACGCCACGCCTCGTGGTGCCGGACGGCAGCAGGACCCCGCTCCGGACCGTCACCGAAGACCGTCACGAAAGCGAGACGAAGCAATGGAGAAGATCACCGACCGGCTGCTGAGCTGGGCCTCGATGCTCGAGGACAACACCGAGCAGCAGGCCCGCACGACCGCTCGCATGCCGTTCGTGTTCCCGCACCTGGCCCTCATGCCGGACGCCCACCTGGGCCTCGGCGCCACCGTCGGGTCGGTCATCCCGACCCTCGGCGCGGTCATGCCGGCAGCCGTCGGCGTGGACATCGGCTGCGGCATGATCGCGGTCCGGACCCAGTTCACCGAGGCCGACCTGCCCGACGACCTGCAGGAGCTGCGCGAGCAGATCGAGCGGGCGATCCCGCTGTCGGCCGGTGCGTCGAACCGGAAGATCGTCGCCACGGCCGAGCCTCGGATCGCGGAGCTCGAGACGTTGGCCGAGGGAGCCGGGTTCGACCCCGCAGGAGCACACGGCGGCTGGCGCAACCAGCTCGGCACGCTCGGGTCCGGCAACCACTTCATCGAGGTGTCCCTCGACGAGGCGGACCGCGTCTGGCTGTTCCTGCACTCCGGGTCGCGGGGCGTCGGCAACAAGATCGCCCAGCGGCACATCGCGGTCGCCAAGAAGGCCATGCAGCGCTGGTGGATCGAGCTGCCCGACCCCGACCTGGCGTACCTGGTCGAGGGGACCCCGGAGTTCGACCGGTACATCGCCGAGCTGCGGTGGGCGCAGCACTTCGCGCTCCTCAACCGCGAGGAGATGATGGACCGCGTCGTGCGGCAGCTGTCCGAGGTCGTCGGCACCCCGGTCGACGAGCAGGAGCGGATCAACTGCCACCACAACTTCACGCAGCGCGAGACGCACTGGGGGAAGTCGGTGTGGGTCTCCCGGAAGGGTGCGATCCAGGCGAGGGCGGGGCAGCCCGGGCTCATCCCCGGGTCGATGGGTACCGCGTCGTACGTCGTCGAGGGCCTCGGCAACAAGCCGTCGCTCGAGTCGTCGCCGCACGGTGCCGGTCGGCTGTTCTCGCGGAGCGCCGCCCGGCGGACGTTCACGCACGACCAGCTGCGCGAGGCGATGGTCGGCATCGAGTACCGCGACACGGACGCGTTCCTCGACGAGATCCCGGCGGCGTACAAGCCGATCGACCAGGTCATGGCCGACGCCTCGGAGCTCGTGTCGATCCGGCACACGCTGCGGCAGGTCGTCAACGTGAAGGGCGACTGACGTCGCCGCCGCGCACGGACGGGAGGCGCGGTGCGGGCCCGCACCGCGCCTCCCGACTGCCAGACGGCGGGGTGTCACCGCCCCTGCCGGACAGGGCCCGTTCCGTCGGGCACGCTCGATGGCGTGAGTGAACAGGCGGAACAGGCGGCCCGGAAGACCGGTCGTGGAGCGAAGCGCGTGGCCGACAGCCGGTGGTTCGAGCTGACGGCGCGCGCCGGGTTCGTGGGCAGCGGCATCGTGCACCTGCTGATCGGCTACCTGGCGATCCTGCTCGGTGTCGGCAACGCGTCCTCGGGCAGCGAGACCGACCAGTCGGGTGCGCTGCAGCAGCTCGCCGCGGTCCCCGGCGGGGTCGTCCTCCTGTGGATCGTGGCCGTCGGCTGCGCGGCGCTGACGCTCCGACTCGTGGTCGAGGCCGTGGTCGGCGGGCGGACGGACAGCGCCCGTGCCTGGGGCAACCGGTTGAAGAACGTCGGCAAGGCCGTGGTCTACGGGCTCATCGCGTACTCGGCAGCGTCCTACGCGGTCGGAGCCGGCACGAGTTCGAGCGGGTCGTCGCGGAGCGCTGCGGCGAAGGCCCTCGCGACCCCCGGCGGCGTGTTCCTCCTGCTGCTCGTCGCCGCGGTCGCCGTCGCGATCGGCGTCGGCCTCGTGGTGATCGGCTGCCGGCGCTCGTTCTGGAAGCAGCTGGTGCGCCCGCGGCGGCCCCTCGACCGTGTCGTCACCGTGCTCGGCGTCGTGGGGTACGTGCTGAAGGGGATCGCCGTGGTGGTCGTCGGCGTGCTCATCGCGGTCGCGGGCTTCCGGAGCGACCCCGACCAGGCGACCGGGCTCGACGGGGCGTTCGACGCGCTGCGCTCGATGCCGGGCGGGGTGTTCGTGCTCGTCGCGATCGGCATCGGGTTCCTCGCGTTCGGCGTCTTCAGCTTCTTCCGCGCCCGATACGCCCGCCTCTGACACGGACACGGTGGACGCGCGCGGAGGCGGCACCGGTAGACCGGTGTCATGAGCAGCAGCGCGACGACCGGACCCGTGACCGTCTTCTCCGACGCCGGAGCCGTCCTCGCGGAGAGCATCGTGTGGGACCCCGGGACGGACGAGCTGCGGTGGGTCGACATCACCCTCGGCACCCTCACCACCGCGGACGCCCACGGCACGACCACGTCCACCGTGCAGCTGCCGCCCCCGCTGGCGAGCTTCCAGCCCCGCGCGGGCGGTGGGTTCGTCGCGGCCCTCGGCGACTCCGTCGTCGTGACGGACGCACAGGGCGTCGTCGAGCGCGAGATCGCCCGGGTCGAGCACGCCACGGCCGGCCTCCGGTTCAACGAGGGCAAGTGCGACCCGTTCGGCCGGTTCCTCGTGGGCAGCATGAACCTCACCACGGGGGAGCCGGACGGTGCCCTGTACTCGATCGAGCCGGACGGCACCACGAGACTCCTCCGCGGCGGCTTCGGCGTGACGAACGGCATCGAGTGGTCGGAGGACGGCACGGTCATGTACGTCACGGACACGAGCGCGTCGACGATCTACCGCGGGTCGTACGGCCCCGACGGGGAGCTCGGCGAGCTGGAGCCGTTCGTCGTCGGGTCCGCCCACGACGGACTCGTCCGCGACGACGAGGGCTGCTCGTGGAGCGCGGTCTACGGCGGCGGTCGGGTCGAGCGGTACGGTCCGGACGGCTCGCACCTCGAGACCGTCGAGCTCCCGGTGCCGAACGTGACGTCGGTGGCGTTCGGCGGCCCGGACATGTCGACGCTGTTCGTCGCCTCGGCGCGGGAGAACCTCACCGAGGAGCAGCTCGTCGCGCACCCGCACTCCGGTGCCGTCCTCGCGGTGCCGACGCGGGTGCACGGGTTCCCCGCGAACACCTTCAGCGGCTGACGGGGCGCCGACGGCGGGATCGGGGGCGCCGCGGGTATCCTGGGCGATCGCCCGAACCGAGGAGCGACGCCCGACCCGAGGAGACCGAAGTGGACGACGAGCGCACGGACGCGACACCGGACCCCGCGAAGCGACTGGGCGAGGCCGAGAACGCCGACGTCACGGTCGAGGTCGACCGGGTCGCGGTCGACGGTACGTACGTGCGCGTCAGCTCCGTCGGCGAACCCGGCGACCGCGCCTTCCTGCTCGTCGCGGGGCTCGGCATCGCCGCCACCTACTACGAGCGGCTCGCCCCGCACCTCAACGAGAACGGCCCCGTGCACGCCCTCGACCTGCCCGGGTTCGCCGGTGTCCCGCGATTCCGCGGGAAGGTCTCGATCGAGCGGTACGCCGACGCGGTCGAGAAGGTCATCGACGACCTCCGGCTCGTCGACCCGGTCCTCGTCGGCCACTCGATGGGCACCCAGGTCGTGACCGAGGTGGCAGCGCGTCGTCCGGACATCTCCGACCTGGTGCTCATCAGCCCGGTGGTCGACTCGCACGCGCGCACGGTCCGGCAGTCGGCGTTCCGGTTCCTCCGGTCCACGCTGCACGAGCCGGCGGCCGTCCGCTGGCACGGCATCACGGCGTACGCCCTGTGCGGCTGGCACTGGTTCTCGAAGGTGCTGCCGCGGATGATCGCCTTCCCGATCGAGGAGCGCGCCGCCCACGTGCAGGCACGGACGCTCATCGTGCGCGGCGAGCACGACGCGATGGTCCCGCGGGACTGGGTGCGTCGGCTCGCCCGGGTGTTCCCGTACGCGGTGCTGCGTGAGGTCGTCGACGGCGCGCACTCGGTGATGCACGCACAGGCGGACGCGGTTGCGCGGCTCGCGGTGGACCACGTCGCCGGCCGGCTCCCCGACCGCGGCGTGTCCTCGCTGCAGCGCGTCCGCGACGACTCGACGGCGTCGGACCTGTCGCGGCTCGGCCCGCGCGAAGCCTGGATGCTCGTCAAGTCGCGCTTCGTCGAACTGCTCGGCATGGCGAAGAACGACGACGAGACGCTCGAGGCGGCGAAGTCCGCGCACGCGGTCGCCATGGCGGACGGCGACGACCTGCCGGTCGACCCGGCGGATCGCCGCGAGATCGTCGACGAGGTGGCTCCGGAGACCCGCGAGGCGGGCTGATCCCGCGGACCGGCCCGCGGACGGACGCGACCCACAGGAGGCGCGGTGCCGGTCTCGTCAGCCGGCACCGCGCCTCCAGGGTGGACGCGACGCTACGGCGTGATGCGCCCGATCAGCATGTCCGGCGTGAGCGCGTGGGCCTCGGCGAGGACCTTGCGGGCCTCGTCGGTCTTGTCCCAGACGTTCCAGAGCAGGACGCCGCGCACGAGGTCGTCGTCGTCGAGGTAGTACACGACGCCGGTGACCGTCGGGTCCTGCCAGTCCTCGACGGTGCGCAGCTTCGTGGTGACCTGCCCGACCGCCTCGTACCCCATGTCGAAGACGTCGGAGTAGAACATCGGCGTGTGGTCGTAGGTCTCGTCGGCGTCGGCGAGGTTGCGCCCCGCCTGCCGGCCCTGCTGCTGCGCGTTGTCGACGTGCTCGACCCGGCGCGTGCCGAGGATCCGGTCGGGGTACTCGGCGACGTCGCCGGCGGCGAACACCGAGTCGTCGTCGGTGAGGAGCGTCGAGGAGACGACGATGCCGTCCCGGACGGTGAGCCCGGCGTCGGCGGCGAGCCGGGTCGCCGGTTCGATGCCGAGTCCGACCACGACCGCGTCGGCGGTCACCTCGGACCCGTCGTCGAGGGTCAGCGTGACGCCACCCGCGTGCTCGGACCCGTGGTCCACCCGGCGCCCAAGGCGGAGCTCCACGCCGTGGTCGACGAAGCGCTGCTGGAACGCCCGGGCGAGGTCCTCCGGGAACATCCGGCCGCCGACGACCTCGTCCGGGTCGACGAGCGTCACCCGGGCGCCGTTCTGCACGACGCCGGCCGCGATCTCGGTGCCGATGTACCCGCCACCGACGACGGCCACGTGGGCCCCGGCGTCGGCGAGCTCGCGGAGGCGTCGGTAGTCGGTGGCGCTCCGGTAGTCGAGCACCCGGTCGGACGGCGACAGCCCGGGGAGCCCGCGGGGCTTGCCGCCGGTCGCGAGGAGCAGTCGCTCGTAGCCGTGGGTGTGCCCGTCCGAGGTCGTGACGGTCTTCGCCGCGCGGTCGATCGCCGTCACCGCGGTGCCGAGCACGAACGTCGCGCCGGTCTCCTCGGTGTGCAGGTCGACCTTCTCGTCCCAGCTGAAGTCCGGGTCGGTCCACAGCTTCTTCGAGAGCGCCGGCCGGGCGTACGGCCGGTCGACGTCCTCGCTGATGATGCCGATCGAGCCGTCGGCATCGAGTTCGCGGACACCGCGGGCAGCGGCGTCGGCGACCATCCCGCCGCCGACGACGAGGTAGCGGAAGTCGGTCATGGCGTCTCCTAGATCGTTGCGACCGAGCCGGAGTCGACCCGGTAGTTCGAGCCGTTCACGAAGCTGGCGAGGTCGGAGCAGAGGAACGCGATGACGTTCGCGACCTCCTCCGGCTCGCCGCGACGCTGCAGCTCCATGTACGGGCGCTCGTCGTCGAGGAACGACGCGATCGCCTCGTCGAAGGTCTGGCCGGTCTCCTCGGCGCGCTTCTTCATCATCGCGTCGGTCATCGGCGTGTGGATGAACGCCGGCGACACGGTGTTCACGAGCAGGCCCTCCTTCGCGTAGGTGCGGGAGAGGCCCTTCGCGAAGGACAGCACCCCGGCCTTGGCCGCGCAGTAGGGGAGCTCGTCGTCGTACGGCTGCGACGCGTCCTCGGACACGAGGTAGACGAGGCGACCCCAGCCGCCCTGGCGCAGGTCGCCGATGAACTCGCGCGTGATCCGAACCGGCCCCATCAGGTCGACGTCGACGGTGTCGAGCCATCCCTGTTCGTCGATCTCGTGGAACAGGCCCTGGGCGCCCGTGACGCCGGAGGACTGCACGAGGATGTCGATCTCGCCGACGGCGTCGCGCACCCTGGTGTGCAGGTCGGCCAGGCTCGCGGCGCTCGTGACGTCCGCGGCGAAGGCGTGCAGCCTGCCGTACGGCGCCTCGAGCTGGTCGGCGCTGTTGTCGAGCTGCGACTGGTCGAGGTCCGACACGACCACGGTCGCACCCTCCGCGAGGAGGATGCGAGCCGTGTTCCAGCCGATGCCGGAGTCCGCGCCGAAGACCAGGGCGGTCTTGCCCTGGATCCCGAGGTCCACCTGGTGGCCGCTACGCGTGCGCCGAGGCGTCCGCGACTGCGGGCGTGGTGGCCGAGGCGAGCGGGGTGCTCGGTGCGCGGTTCTCTGCCGAGACCATCCACGCGAGCTGCTCGAGGCGCTCGATGAAGCCGTGCAGCAGGTCGGCCGTCGTCGGGTCTTCCTCGTCGACCTCGTCGTGGACGTCACGCATGGTGCCGGTCGCCTGGTAGAGGCGGAGCGTCACCTGGTCGATGGCGTCGTGCGTGGTGATCTCGCCCTCGGGGAACTGGTCGAGGTGGCTCGACGCCGCGACGGTGCTCGAGCGGCCGTCCGGGACCGCGTACAGGGCGCGCATGCGCTCGGCGGTGTCGTCGGCGAACTCACGTGCGGCGTCGACGATCTCGTCGAGCTGGAGGTGGAGGTCCCGGAAGTTGGTCCCGAGGATGTTCCAGTGGGCCTGCTTGCCCTGCAGGTGCAGGTCGATGAGGTCCACGAGGACCGCCTGGAGGTTCTTGGCGAGCTTGTCCGATGCGTGCATGATCGGTTCCTTCCGCGTTGGTGACCGGTACCAGACCGGTCTACGCGGTGCGGCAGGACGTCCGCTCAGAGGACGCGTCCCCCGTGGTCCGATCAGTGCGTGACGGCGGGGTCGACCTGGTCGACGGCGGAGCGCATCTGCTCGAGGAACACGGCGACGACGCGGGCGTCCTCGGGGGAGAGCCCCTCGGCGATGCCCATCATCCGACGGTGCATGATGCCGAGGGTCGCACGGACCTCTTCGTCGGTCTCGGTGGTCGGGGTGATCACGAGCGCGCGGCGGTCGGTGGGGTGCGGGTCGCGGCGGACGTGGTTCGACTTCACGAGGCGGTCGATGAGGATCGTGGTCGAGGCCGACGAGATCTTGAGGTACGCCGCCAGGTCCTTCGGCTTCACGGTGCGTCCGGCGCGCTGCGCCTGCAACAGGAAGCGCACCGCGAGCAGGTCGGTCTCGCCCATGCCCATCGAGTCGCGGGTGCGTCGACGCATCGCGGTCTCGGCCGCGCGGTACCGGCGGAGGGCGTTCAGGACGGTGACGCCCCGCTGGGTCGCGTCGTCATCGGGGAACCAGTACCCGGACGCTTCCGTGATCTCCTGCGTGGACATGGCGTTCAGGGTAGCCCGTCTCGTTGCTAGAGCGTCTAGGGATCTCACGGGATGCGGTCTCCCGCACCCGTGGACGGACGGGAGGCGCGGTGCGGGCCCGCACCGCGCCTCCCGTCCGTCGTCACGTGCGTGACGTCGTCAGGCTGCGGCCTGCTCCTCGGTCGCCTCGGCGAGCGCGGTGAGGGCGCCCTGGACGAGCGTGGTGACCTCGGCGTCCTCGCGCGGGTGGGTCTCGGCGAACCGGACCACCGACTGCGGGATGGCGACCTTGACGTCCTCGAGGACCTTCGCGCCGGCGATCCCGGCGACCTTGCGGGCGTCGTCGTGCGCCCAGACGCCGCCGAACTGGCCGAAGGCCGAGCCGATGACGGCGAGCGGCTTGCCGGACAGCGGCGAGGCGCCGAACGGACGCGAGCCCCAGTCCAGCGCGTTCTTCAGGACGGCCGGGATGGTGCCGTTGTACTCGGGAGTGACGAGCAGGACGGCGTCGGCGGCGGCGACCGCGTCGCGGAAGGCGACGGCCGAGGCGGGCGGGGTGTCGCCGTCGATGTCCTCGTTGTAGAAGGGCAGGTCGACGATGCCGTCGAAGGTCGACAGCTCGATGCCCTCCGGGGCGTGGTGCGCAGCCGCCTCGGCGAGCTTGCGGTTGATGGACTCGGCGCGGAGGCTGCCGACGAGGGCGAGGACGTTCGTCATCGGGGATCCTTACTGGTTCTGTGACGGAAAGGTGTCATCGACAACCAATGCGTGCGCGTGGACCCCTATTCCCGGTCCGGTGGATCGTCGGTACGTTGGCGACGTGAGCACGCTTCGGACGCCGGCCAGCACGCCCCGCACGACCGACCCGGACTGGTGGCGGAACGCCGTCGTCTACCAGGTCTACCCGCGGAGCTTCGCGGACACGGACGCCGACGGGCTCGGCGACCTCGCGGGCGTGACGAGCCGCGTGCCCTACCTGGCGTCGCTCGGCGTCGACGCGGTCTGGCTGTCGCCGTTCTTCCCCTCCCCGCTGGCGGACGGCGGCTACGACGTCGCCGACTACCGGGACGTCGACGATCGCCTGGGCACACTCGACGACTTCGACGCACTGGTCCGTGCCCTCCACGAGCACGACATCCGGCTGATCGCGGACATCGTCCCGAACCACACCTCGGACGAGCACGCGTGGTTCCGTGCCGCGCTCGCCGCGGGCCCCGGCTCGCCCGAGCGCGCGCGGTACGTGTTCCGGGACGGTGCCGGTGCCGACGGGTCGCTCCCGCCGAGCGACTGGGTGTCGAACTTCGGCGGCAGCGCCTGGACCCGCGTGCCCGACGGCCAGTGGTACCTGCACCTGTTCGCGCCCGAGCAGCCGTACCTCGACTGGTCGAACCCGGAGGTCCGTGCCGACTTCGAGGACACGCTGCGCTTCTGGTCCGACCGCGGGGTCGACGGCTTCCGGGTGGACGTCGCGCACGGCCTGGCGAAGGACCTGTCGACCCCGTACCGTCCGTCCGACGAGCACCACCTGCCGCTGGACGGCTCCGACCCGCTCTACGACCGCGACGAGGTGCACGAGATCTTCGCGGCGTGGCGCCGGGTGCTCGACGAGTACGACCCGCCGCGAGCCGCCGTGGCGGAGGCCTGGGCGCCCGCGCCGCGCCGCGTGCTCTACGCCCGGCCGACCGAGCTCGGGCAGGCCTTCAACTTCGACCTGCTCGAGGCGCCGTTCGAGGCCGCGGCGTTCCGGGGCATCATCGACCGGAACCTGTCGGCGTCGGCGCAGTCCGGCGCGTCGAGCACCTGGGTGCTGTCGAACCACGACGTCGTCCGGCACGCGACCCGGTACGGCCTGCCGGACGGCACGGACACCGACGCGTGGCTCATGACCGACGGCACGACACCGTCGCTCGATCGTGCACGGGGGATCCGGCGGGCGCGGGCGGCGACGCTGCTGATGCTGGCGCTGCCCGGTTCGTCGTACGTCTACCAGGGCGAGGAGCTCGGGCTGCAGGAGGCCGCGGCGATCCCGCACGAGGCGCTGCAGGACCCGAAGTGGATCCGCACCGGGCACACCGTGAAGGGGCGGGACGGGTGTCGCGTGCCGATCCCGTGGACCACGTCCGGGCCGTCGTTCGGGTTCGGGGCGGTCGCACCGCACCTGCCGCAACCGGCCGACTTCGGGGCATCCTCGGTCGAGGCGGAGGACGGCCACCCCGAGTCGACCCTCTCCCTGTACCGCGCGGCGACCGCTGCCCGACGGGACCTGCAGCGGGGCGAGGACCTCGCGTGGATCGATGCGCCGGACGGGGTCGTGGCGTTCGCGCGGCACGACGGGTGGCGTTCCGTCACGAACTTCGGGACCGAGCCGGTGGAGCTGCCCGCCGGCGAGGTCGTCGTGTCGTCCGGTCCGCTCGGCGACGGGATGCTCCCCGGGGAGACCACCGTCTGGTTGCGCTGAGCCGCACTCTTCCTCCACAGCCAGGAGGCGCGGGGACGCGTTCCACAGATCGGCCGACGCCCGCCTGACGGGGACCCTCCGGTCGCGACGATCGGGGCATGACAGCTCCCAACACCCCGCCGGGCGGTCGACCGCCCGCCAGGTCACGCCGGCTCCGCCGCGTCGCGGCCGTCGCGTCCGTCCTGACCGCGCTCGGTGTCCTCGCGGCACCCGGCCTCGTGCCGTCGGCCTCCTCGGCCGACGAGCTCGCCTTCCCCTACGAGAACCAGTTCTCCACCGCTGCCGGCGGCGCCCTGCACGGCGACGCGGCGATCGTCGACGGTCGGCTCCGGCTGACCGACGACGTCAAGGACCAGGCGGGGGCGTGGTCGATGCAGGACACGTTCCCGTCCGACCTCGGGCTCGAGATCGAGTTCAGCTACGCGATGTACCGCGACGTGGACGACCCGGGTGCCGACGGCCTGCTGCTGTTCCTCGCGGACGGCGCCGCCGAGCAGGGCGTCGGGTCGTTCGGGGCCGGGCTCGGGTACGCGTGCCGACGCGAGACGTCCCAGGGAGGTGGCCTCTCCTGCGACCTGCCCGGGGTGCCCGGCGGCTTCGCGGGCATCGCGGTCGACCACTACGGCAACTTCTCGACGCCGATCAACTACTCCGGTCCCGGGGCGCGCCCGGACACCGTGTCGATCCGCGGCTCCGGCGACGGGGTGCTCGGCTACCGCTGGGTCGGTGCCGCCCCCGCTCCCGGTGGCACGGAGACCGCCGGGGCAGCGCTCCGGAAGGTCCGTGTGACCCTGCTCCCCGGGGACGCCGGGGAACTCGCGGTCACCGTCCGGCTGCAGGACGGGGACCGGATGCGGACCGTGCTCGACCGGGTCCCCCTGCACGGCGACGGCCAGGCACCGCTGCCGAGCACGCTCCGCCTCGGGTTCGCGGGGGCGACGGGCAGCCACGTCAACGTGCACGAGGTCGACGCCCTGCGCGTCTGGACCCCGACGGACGTCGCCGTCACGCACGACCTCGCGCCGAGCGTCCCGGCGGGTGCCGACGTCGAGTACACGGTGACCGCACGGAACGCCGGCGTGAACGCGTCGGACCCGAGCGCGCTCGACGTCGACGTGCCCGACGCCCTGCGCGACGTCACGTGGACCTGCTCGGCGGCCGCTGGGTCGTCGTGCGGGACCGAATCGGGCACCGGCGACGTCGCCACCGATCTCGGCCTGCCGCGCGACGGGACGGCCACGGTGACGATCCGCGGCCGCACCGCCGACGACGCCGTGGGCACGCTCGAGAGCGTCGCCACGATCCGACCGGCGCCCCGGACGGCCGACACGAACGAGGACGACAACACCTCGGCGGCGAGCACCACGGTCGCCGCCCGGGTGGACGCGCACGTCGAGACGGACAAGTCCGTGTCCCCCTCGACCGCGGTCGAGCCCGGTGACGAGGTCGAGTACACGATCACCGCCCGCAACCGGGGCCCGGGCACCGCCGAGGACGTCGGGGCGGTCGACGAGCTGCCGGGCGCGATGCGGTTCGTCGGGTCGCCGGACGACTGCACGGCCGAGGGGCAGGACGTGACCTGCCGCTCCGGTGCCGCGCTCGCCGCGGGGGAGACCGTGTCGTTCCGGATCCGGGCGCAGCTCGACCCGGCGTACTCCGGGGACGGGTCGGACGTGGTGAACGTCGCGACCGCGACGTCGCCGAGCGATCCGGACGGCGGCGACCCCTCGCCGGGCGTCGGGATCGTGGTGGTCCCCGGCGACAACGGCGGTGGTGACGGCGGTGACGGCGGCCCCGACGGGCCGGGTGACGGCGGTGACGCTGACACGGGTCCGCGCGACCGGGCGCCCGACGACCGCGGGGCCCGTCCCGCCGAGGACGGTGGAGACGGCGGGGACGCCGGGCCGGCCCGGACCGGAGCGCTCGCCTACACCGGCACAGAGGACCTCGGCGTGGTCGCGGCAGTGGCCGCCGTCGGTGTGGGTGCCGGGGCGACGTGCTGGTGGCTCGCGCGGCGGCGTGCGCGCCGACGTGCGGCGGAGGACGAGGTCGGGTCGACGCCCCGCTGACCCCTCGCCGACGCCTGCTGGTTCGAGCATCCTCAGCGGCCGATCGCCCCGCGCGGTCGGCCGCTGCACCGTGCGGCGGTAGGATCGAACCACGATCCGCATGCCCGAAAGAGGTCTCGTGTCCGACTCCGTGGACGACTCCGGCCAGCGCGCGCGGTACTGGCCGATCCCCGTCCTCCGGGCCGTGCCAGCCGCGATCGTGGCCATCGTCATCACCTTCTCGTCCAACCACGCGGCGGGCTACGGCCTGCTGCTGTTCGGTGGGTTCGCGGCGGTGGACGGACTCGTGCTGCTGCTCGCGGGGACGACGCGGCTCCCGGCGGACGGACGGTCGCGCCGGACGACCCTCCTGCAGGCGGTGATCACCCTCGTCGCCGCGGTCGCCGCGTTCGCGTGCAACGGCCTCGGCCTGCCGGCGTTCATCGCGGTCGTCGTCGCCTTCGCCGTCCTCACGGGGGCGCTCGAGCTCACGCAGGGGCTCCGCGCCCGTGGGCGTTCGCCGTTCGCCCGCGACTGGACGACCGTCGGCGGCCTGACGCTGCTGCTCGCCGTCGCCTTCCTGGTGACGCCGCCCGACTACTCGCAGGAGCTCGGCGGTGTCGAGCGGGTCACCGGCACACTGGACGCCTCGATCGTCCTCGTCGGCCTGCTCGGCGCCTACCTCGCCATCACCGCGGTCTTCCACGTGATCGCCGGCCTCTCGCACAAGTGGGGAACGGCGGCCCCGGCCGCAACCCCGGACGGAGCACCACACGCATGACCACCCCCAGCCGTCGCGACCGCCTGCGCCCGGTCGAGCTCCTCGGGATCTCCGCGATCGTCGCGGTCTTCACCGGGCTCGTCGTGCTGCTCGCCACGCGTGAGCTCCAGCTCGCCGCGATCTTCCTCGGCATCGCGTTCATCGTCGTCGTGGTCGTCCTCGCGATGCTGCAGCTCGCGTCGACGAGCGACCAGGACGACAACGACATGCTCGGTGGTCACAAGACCCCGGGTGAAGGAGACGGCAACGACTTCCACTGAGTCGGAGGCCGCCCCCGCGGTGCCGTCACGGCGGCCGTTCCAGGGCGACCCGGGCCTGCCGCACCGCTACCGGCACCGGTACCTCATCCTCGCGGTCTGCTGCATGAGCCTGTTCATCGTCTCGATGGACGCCACCGTGGTGAACGTCGCACTGCCCTCGATCGGGCGTGAACTCGGCAGCTCGATCTCCGGGCTGCAGTGGACGATCGACGCCTACACGCTCGTCCTCGCCAGCCTGCTGCTGCTCTCCGGCTCCACCGCCGACCGCATCGGCCGCCGCACCACCTTCCAGATCGGGCTCGCGCTCTTCACGGTCGGGTCGCTGCTCTGCTCGCTCGCGCCCGGGGTGGGCTGGCTCGTCGTCTTCCGCATGGTCCAGGCGGTGGGCGGTTCGATGATGAACCCGGTCGCGATGTCGATCATCACGGCCACCTTCGACGACGCGAAGGAGCGTGCCCGTGCCGTCGGCGTCTGGGGTGCCGTCGTCGGTGTGTCGATGGGGCTCGGTCCGCTGGTCGGCGGCGCGCTGACCGACACCGTCGGCTGGCGTGCGATCTTCTGGATCAACGTGCCGATCGGCATCGCGGCGATCGTGCTGACGTTCCTGTTCGTCCCCGAGTCGAAGTCGCCGGAGCCCCGACGGCTCGACCCAGTCGGCCAGGTGCTCGTGATCGTGCTCCTGGCGACGCTCGTCGGCGGGCTCATCGAGGGGCCGCGGCTCGGCTGGACGTCACCGGCCGCCCTCGGGCTGTTCGTCCTCGCCGCGGCGTCCCTCGTCGTGCTCGTCGCCGTCGAGCGCCATCGCCGCGAACCGCTCATCGACGTCCGGTTCTTCCGGAGCATCCCGTTCTCGGCCGCGGTCGTCACCGCGATCGGCGCGTTCGGCGCCAACGGGGCGTTCCTCTTCCTCAACGCGCTCTACCTGCAGGAGGTCCGGGGCATGTCGCCGTTCCAGGCCGGCCTGTGGACGCTGCCCGCCGCGGTCGCGACGATGCTCGTCTCGCCGCTGTCCGGGCGGCTCGTCGGCTCGATCGGCACCCGGGTCCCGCTCGTCCTCGCCGGCATCGGCGTCGGCGGCGCCGGGGCGATCCTCACGACGATCGACGGCACGACACCGATGTGGGTGCTCGTCGTCGCCTTCGTGCTGTTCGGGTTCGGGTTCGGCATGGTGAACGCGCCGATCACGAACACGGCCGTCTCGGGCATGCCCCGCGCGCAGTCCGGATCCGCTGCGGCCGTCGCGTCGACGAGCCGGCAGACCGGGGTGTCGCTCGGGGTCGCACTCGCCGGCACGGTGACCGGCGCGAGTGCGGTCGCGACCGTCGGCGCCGGGTTCGCCGTGGCCACGCACGCGATGTGGTGGATCGTCGTCGGGATCGGAGCGGGGATCGTCCTCGTCGGGTACCTGTCGACCTCGGCTGCGGCGAAGCGCTCGGTCGCCGGTATCGCGCACCTGCTCGACGCCTGATCCGCTCAGACGACCGACACGCCCGGGATCACGTTTTCGCCACGGTCCTGTCACGATCGCGCGTGCAGCCGACACCTCTGGAGTGAAGGAGGTGGGATGTGGACGTGACGACCGGCACCGACACGGACGAGGCGATCGTCCGTGCGATGGCACGGGGCGACAAGCGTGCGCTCGCCCGGGCGTTCGACCGGTACGCCGCGACCCTCACCCGCTACGCCTGGGCACTCGTCGACGACCGCCAGGACGTCGAGGAGATCGTGCAGGACGCCTTCCTGACGCTCTGGCAGCGTGCCGAGACCCTCGAGCTCCCCGCGGACACGATGCTCCCGTGGCTGCTCGTCGTCTGCCGGAACCACGCGTTCAACACCGGCCGGAAGCAGGCCCGGCGCCGCGCAGACGAACTCCCCGAGCAGCTCGCCGCACCCGAGGACCACGCCGAGGCCCGTGAGCGCCTCCGCTGGGTCCGCGACGAGATCGCCGCGCTCCCCGAGACCGACCGACGCATCTGCGAACTGTGCCTCCTCGAGGGGCACTCCTACGCCGAGGCCGCCGAGATGCTGGGCCTCAGCGTCGGTGCGGTCACCCAGCGGGTCTCCCGCTCCCGACGCCGACTCAAGAAGGTGGTGATGCACGATGAACACTGAGCCCCCCGAGGGAGACGACCTGCAGCGCATGCTCGTCTCGATGAAGCAGAACGTCCTCGAACGTGCCACCCCGCGTCCGAAGCGGCGTCGGTTCCGTCCGGGCATCGCGCTCGGCGTCATCGGCCTGCTGGCGATCGGCACCGCGACGGGCGCCGTGGCCCTGTCGCTGTCGCAGCAGGAGTCGCCCGTCGCCGCACCCACCCGGACGCAGCAGCCGGAGCCGTCGCCCTCCGCGACGACCCCGACGTCCGCGCCGATCACCCAGCGCCCGACACCGCGCCCGACCCCGGTCAACACAGCAGCGACGATCCCGACCGACTGCCGTGCGCTCGTCCCGGCGTCGGACTACGACCGGTTCTTCGGTGGGACACCGCTCGTGCAGATCAAGCCGTCACTCCCGGACACCCCGGAGGAGTACCGCGACCTCGAGCGGGAGACGGGCGACGACATATCGCTGCGGTGCACCTGGCGGGACCCCCAGGCAGACGTGACCGGGTTGGGGATCATGGCCGGTGAGTCGACCCCCGAGGCGATCAGCGAGAACCTCGCCGTCATCCGGGGCGAGGGTGGGACCTGCAGCGAGCGCGATCACGGGACCTTCTGCCAGACCGTGTCCAACGTCGAGCCGTACGACGTCGATCGCGCGTACACGTACTACACGCGCGGCACGGCATGGGTCGTGATCGACCAGACCAACTTCCCGACCGACAACCTGCTGAGTGCGATCGTCGGGGAGATCTGGGGGGACTGACGGCCTGGAGGCGCGTGGCGGGGACGACCCGCGCCTCCAGTCCGTCGGTGGGGTACGACCGGGATCCGGCCGCTCAGCCCGGCTGCGAAGCGACGTCGACGCGCGCCGCCACGATGTCGCGCGCCAGCGCGCGCACCGCTCGGTTCGGCTCCGGACTCGTCCGCATCGCGAGTCCGATGCGCAGGGGGTCGACCTCGTCCTCGAGCTCGAGAACCGCACCGTCGTGGCGCACCCCGGAGTCCGGGACGACGCCGACACCGAGGCCGGCCGACGCGAACCGGATCACCGCGGGCATGTCGTTCATCTCCGCGACGATCCGCCGCCGGATCCCGAGCCGCTCCAGCGCGGTGTCGAGGATGATCCGGTTGCCGAAACCGTGCGCGGTGTCGATGAACGGCTCGTCGGCGAGCTCGGCGAGCGAGACCGAACGACGACCGGCGAACCGGTGGTCGGCGGCGGTGAAGACCCGGAACGGCATCTCCCGGAGCGGCGCCACCTCGACCCCGGCCGGGACCGCCGGGAGGCCCGTGTAGGCGATGTCGAGCCGCCCGGCGACCAGGTCCTGCACGAGCCCGGTCGTCCCGGAGGGCGAGGTCATGAGCTCCACC
Organism: Curtobacterium sp. MCBA15_013; assembly: GCF_001865095.1. NCBI lineage: Bacteria > Bacillati > Actinomycetota > Actinomycetes > Micrococcales > Microbacteriaceae > Curtobacterium > Curtobacterium sp. MCBA15_013. Next base: position 236,616 of record NZ_MJGQ01000045.1, read on the forward strand.
GCGACCAGCGGGTGCCGCTGCCGGAACCGCCGCAGTACGCCCGTGAGGTCGACGATGTCCATGCTCGTGAAGATGCCGAGCCGGACCCGTCCCCGCAGGTCGGCGTCGTCGACGGTCGCGAGGTCGTGCATCCGGTCGAGGGACTCCAGCACGGCGCGGGCGTGGGGGAGCAGGTCCTCACCAGCGGTCGTCAGCACGAGGTGCCGTCCGGTGCGGTCGAACAGCCGGACCCCGAAGCTCCGCTCGAGTGACGCGATCCCCGCGGACACCGTGGACTGCGCCGCCCAGAGCCGTTCGGCGGCGCGGGTGACGCTGCCCTCGGCGGCGACGGTGACGAACTGTTCGAGCAGGCGGGTCTCCACCGGCTCAGTATCGATCAGGTCGATGGACGACATCAAGAGCATCCGTTGGACTCGATGGGTGTTCGGCGGCACGATCGGAGCATGTCAACCGCCACCGCATCCGCTCCCACGTCGTCGACCGTCGCCACCGCGAGCGAGCGCGTCGCCGCCCCGCGTGGACGACGAGCGCACACGCGCCGTCGGCACGGCGTCGGGTTCTGGGCCGTGGCGTTCGCGTTCCTCGCGGTGATGGCGTTCGCGACCGTGCCCGCACCGCTCTACGTCATCTACCAGGCACGCGACGGCTTCCCGACCTTCACGACGACCGTGGTCTTCGCGGCGTACGGCGTGGGCGTCGTCGGGTCCCTGTACCTCGCCGGACACCTCAGTGACGTGCACGGACGGCGTCCGCTCATCCTCGTGTCGGTGGCGCTCGAGCTCGTCGCAGCGGTGCTCTTCCTGCTCTGGAACGACGTCAGCGGCCTCATCGTCGCCCGGCTCGTGACCGGCCTCGGCGTCGGGCTCCTGACGGCGACCGCGACAGCGCACCTCGGCGAGCTGCGGGTCCGGGCGACGGGCTCGCAGTCGTCGGCCGGCGGGGCGGGCGTGGTCGCGGGGGTCGTGAACCTCGGCGGGCTGTCGCTCGGCGCCCTCGTCGGTGGAGCGCTCGCGGAGTTCGTCGGGCAGCCGCTCATGGTGCCGTACGTCGTGTTCGTCGTGGCGTTGGCCGTCGCGTTCGTGGTGGTGCTCGCCGCGCCGGAGACCGTCGACCGTCCCACGTCGCCCGTGCCCTACCGCCCGCAGCGGCTGCAGGCGCCGGAGGGGCAGACCGGAGCGTTCTGGACCGCCGGCACCGCCGCGTTCGCCGCGCTCGCGGTGCAGGGACTCTTCACCTCGGTCGCGCCGACGTTCCTCGGGACGACCTTCCACGTGACCGACCGGCTCGCCGCCGGAGCCACGACGTTCGGGGTGTTCGCCGCGAGTGCGGTGTCGCAGATCGTCTTCGCCCGGCTGTCGCAGCGGGCGCAGATCCGCCTCGGGATGGTCCTGCTCGTCGGTGGTCTGGTCGTCCTGGCCGGTGCAGCGGTGGTGTTGCAGGTGGCCGGGTTCATCGGTGGCGGGGTCGTCGCGGGAGCCGGCGTCGGGCTGCTGTTCCGCGCGTCGATCGGCAGCGCGGGCGCCCTCGTCGGCCCGGAACGTCGCGGCGGCGTCCTCGCCGCGACCTTCCTCATCGCCTACGCCGGGCTGACCGTGCCGGTGGTGGCGGTCGGGGCCGCGCTCCTCGTGCTGCCGACGCTGCCCGTGCTGCTCGGGTACGTCGTGTTCGTGGTCGTGCTGGCCGTCGTCGCCGGCACCCGCCTGGCGGCGCGGGCCTGAGCGCTGGTCCGCGTCCCGCGCGTCGGCCGCGGGACGCGTTCGGCCACGTCGAACCACGTTTCCGACATCGCACCACCGCTGGGGCGCGGTGCGATGTCGGGAACGTGGTTCGACTGCGTCCCGCGGCCGGTCCAGGAGGCGCGACACCCGTCCGGCATACTGGGCGCGTGTCCCAGAAGCGCAACCGTTCCGTCATCACCGGCGTCGCCGCCGTGCTGGCCGCCGGCCTCGTGGCCGGTGGCGTCGCACTGACGGCGCAGCGCGGTGCCGACGACCCGGTGCTCGGGGGCACGGCGGCCAGCGTCGTCCCGAGTGCGACCGCGGGCGGGGGCGCGACGAAGGACGGCACGGTGACGATCACCCGCACCGGCCCGGACCTGCCCGGCGACGCCGTCCTCGCCCGCTGCGACACGAGCACCCGCGAGACCGTGGCCCGGTACGACACCGATGCACTCGGCACGGTCGTGCTGCAGTGCGGGAACTCCGGTCAGGGCTACGAGCACATCCGCGTCCGGCACACCGCGGACTGGGAGGACGTCGTGACCGGCCACGGCTCCCGGGACTGGGACGACGCCATGCTCACCGCGGTGCAGTCCGCCCTCGAGGCACCGGCGACCGGGTACCCGCAGGATGCCGGCGACGGCAAGGTCTGCTTCGCCGCTCCCGTGCGGTTCGACGACGGGTCTCGCCCCGAGGCCGAGCCCTTCGTCCGCGTGATCGTGTCGGCCACCACCGACCGCGTGATCACGGCGTTCCCCACGAGCGACGGCGGCTGCTGACCTCGTCTACGGGCGACGGTGGCGCGCTTGCCACCGCCTAGGCGTGCACCTCGTGCTCGTGCCGCCGGTGCGACGCCGGCTCCAGCTGGAACGTCGAGTGCTCCACGGGGACGTCGAAGTGCTCCGCCACGCACTGCTGCAGCTCGTCGAGGATCCGCGGGGCGTGCGCCGTCGAGAAGCACTCGTCGTCCACCACCACGTGTGCGGTCAGGTTGGGCACCCCGGTCGCCACGAGGGTCGCGTGCAGGTCGTGCACGGCGATGACGTGGTCGAGCTCGAGGATGTGCCCCCGGACGTCGTCGAGGTCGAGCCCCGGGGGCGTCGACTCGAGCAGCACATTGGCGGTCTCGCGCAGCAGCCGGATCGCCCGCGGCAGGATGAGCAGCCCGATCAGGATCGCCGCGACCGAGTCCGCACGCTCCCAACCGGTCACCATGAGGACCACCGCGGCGGCGATGACCGCGACGGAGCCCAGGGTGTCGTTGAGGACCTCGAGCCGGGCAGCCCGCGAGGTGAACCCCTCGCCGGAGGCCCGGAGCAGCACGGCGTACGCCACGAGGTTGCCGACGAGGCCGATGATCCCGAACACGAGCAGCGGACCGGAGTGGATCTCGGCCGGCACGAACAGCCGCTGGATCGCCGAGATGATCACGTAGACGCCGACGGCGAGCAGGATCGCCGCCTGCGCCGTGGCCCCGAGCACCTCGGCACGCTGGAAGCCCCACGTGCGCTGCGCGGTCGGCGAGCGTCGTGCGAGCCGCGTCGCCACGAGGCCGATGCCGAGCCCGCCGGTGTCGACGACCATGTGCCCGGCGTCGACGAGCAGGGCGAGCGATCCGGTCACGACGGCACCGACGACCTCGGCCAGCAGGATCGTCGCCGAGATGCAGAACGCGATGAGCAGTGCGCGCTCGGACGCGTGCCCTGCGCCGTGGTCGTGTCCCATGCGCATCATCGTAGGGATCCGCACCGACGACATGCCAGGATCGGGACGTGACCCGGTCGCCCTACGAGCTGTCCACACCGCCCGACGTGCTGGCCCGGTTGCACCCGCGACTGTCGACGTACTTCGGTGCGATCCCGCCCGGACACGTCGGCCGTGGCGAGGGCGTCTTCGACGTCGTCGGCACACCCCGCCGCTGGCTCTGGCCGGTGCTCGCGTGGTTCGCCCGCGACGCCGTCATGTTCCCGGTCTGGGAACGGGACGTCCCCTTCACGGTCGAGAACCGCCCGGCTCGCGTCGGTCGCGGGCAGGCGGTCCAGGAGGGTCGGGTCGCCGTCCGCGCGCACCGCACCTTCCGCTTCCGCTCCGGTACCCGAACGATGGTCGACGCCATCACCGCCGGACCCGACGGGCTCGTCGACCACCTCGGTCGCCGTGGGCGCGTCAGCGCCCTGCTCCGGGCGGAGGTCGACGCGCACGGCCCGGACGCGGGCGCCCTGCGCCTGGTCTCCACCCGTGTGTCGTTCCGTGCGCTGGGACGCGAGGTGCGCCTCCCGAGCCGCATCGCACCGCGTGTGACGCTCGTGGAACGATTCGATGACGATGCCGACCAGCAGCGCGTGTCCCTGGTGCTCTCCGCCCCGCTGGTCGGCACGCTGTACCGGTACGAGGGGGCGTTCCGGTACGAGATCGCGCCGGACACAGGACGGGGATGAGATGAGCGACCACAAGGGCCGCGCCGTGATCGCGGGGGCGAGCGGTTTCGTCGGGCAGTACCTGCAGGACGCCTTCCGCGACGAGGGCTACGAGGTCGTCACGATCGGCCGCACCGGCGACGCCGTGTGGGGCAACACCATGCGGATCCGCGAGCTCGTGGACGGGGCCGCACTCGTCGTGAACATGGCCGGCAAGAGCGTCAACTGCCGGTACGGGCGCCGGAACCGGGCGGAGATCATCCGCTCCCGGGTCGACACCACGCTCGAACTGGCCGAGGCGATCCGCACGAGCGAGCACCCGCCGCCGCTGTGGGTGAACGCCTCGACGGCGACGATCTACCGGCACGCCGACGACCGCCCCCAGGACGAGGCGACGGGCGAGCTCGGCGAGGGGTTCTCGGTCTCGGTCGCGAAGGCGTGGGAGGACGCCCTGTCCGCGGTCGACCTGCCCGGCACCCGCCGCGTGGCGCTCCGGATGGCGATCGTGTTCGGCGACGGCAGCGCCCTCGTGCCGTTGCTCCGGCTGGCGCAGGCGGGACTCGGCGGGCCGCAGTACGACGGCCCGTGGTTCCCGACGCGCTCCCGGCTCCGTGCCGGCACCTACCACGTGAACCGGCACACCCGGGGCCGGCAGCGGTTCAGCTGGGTGCACATCGCGGACGTCCTCGGGGCGATCCGCTTCGTCCGCGACCACGAGGACATCGACGGCGCGGTCAACGTGTCCAGCCCGAACCCGTCGGACAACCGCACCGTGATGGCCACCATCCGGGACGCCGTCGGGCGGCGCTTCGGGATCCCGACGTGGCGGTGGATGCTCGAGCTCGGGTCGTTCGCGATCCGGACCGAGACCGAGCTCGTGCTGAAGAGCCGGTGGGTGGTGCCGACGCGCCTGGTCGAGGCCGGGTACGAGTTCCGCTACCCGCACCTGCGCGGCGCACTCGCCGGGATCATCGCGGAGCGTCGGCAGCACCGGGGCTGAGCGCCGGCGCCGGCGTCGGTGTCGGTGCCGGTGCCGGCGGGGGCGGGTCGCCGAGGTCGCTCGAACTGCCGCCCCGGCCGTCGGCGGGCGGCACGTCGTGCGACCTCGGCGGAGCGTCCGCGGCGTGTGGTGCGATCTCGACCGGTGACGACGCCGGGCGGACCCGCGCAGGGCGGGCCCGTGTCGGGCGGACCCGTGCCGGGCGGGCCCGCGCGGGCCGGGACGACCACAGCACGGCGGCCACCACGACGACCCCGGCCGCGACCTCCACCGCGTCCGGCACCTCCCCGAACGCCACCCACGAGGCGAACACCCCGACCACGGGCACGAGCATCGAGAACGGCGCGACGGTGCTCGACGGGTACGCCGCCAGCAGCCGCGACCAGATGCCGTACCCGACGAGGGTCGCCACCAGCACGATGTAGAGCAGCCCGAGGTCGGCCGGCAGCGCCTCCGCAGTGAACGCCGTCCCGAGCGCGTTCCCGATGCGCGACGGCCCCTCGACGACGAACGACAGGACGGCCATCGGCACCGGCGGCACGATCGACCACCACAGCGTCAGGTGCAGCGGGTTGGCCGCCCCGGCCCGACGGGTCGCGACGTTGCCGATCGCCCACCCGAGCGCTCCGCACAGCGCGAGCACGACGGGCAGCAGCGCCGCCGCCTGCGCCCGGTGCACGGCGATCGCCGCCAGCGCCGCCACCGCGATCGTGACCCCGATCACCTGCCGACCGGTGAGCCGCTCGCGCAGGAACACCCCGGCGAGCACCACCGTGAACGGCGCCGACGCCTGCAGGACGAGCGACGCCAGCCCGGACGGGAGCCCCGCGGCCATGCCGAGGTACAGGAACGCGAACTGCAGGACCCCGAGCCCGAAGCCGACGAGCAGGAGCCGGCCGAACGGGATCCTCGGGCGCGGGACGAGCAGCACGGTCGGGACCGCGAGCAGCGTGAACCGCAGCGCGGCGAGCAGGAACGGCGGGAAGTGCTCGAGGGCGAGGGCCGTCGCGGGGAAGTTGAGCCCCCACACGACGGCGACGACCACGGCGAGGAGACGGTCACGGGTGCGCACGGGTCGATCGTGACCCAGCCGCACCGTTCAGCACCAGCGATGAGTTCCGCACTGACGTTGTAGGCTCCCTGCATGGTCGGCTTCGACGTGCAGCTCCTCGCCGTCCTCCGCGAACTCGCCGAGCGGGGGAGCGTCACCGCCGTCGCCGAGGCCACGAACCGCACGCCCAGCGCCGTCTCGCAGCAGCTCCAGACCCTGCAGCGCCAGGTCGGCGTCCCCCTCGTCGAACGGGTCGGCCGCGGGGTCCGGCTCACCGAGCACGGCCGGGTGCTCGCCGGGCTGGCGAGCGGCGTCGCGACGGCGATCGCCACGGTGGACGCGGCGTGGCAGGAGCACCTCGGCGGCGCGACCGGGCGGGTGGACCTCGCCGTGTTCCCGTCGGCCGCGGAACTCCTGCTGCCCGGCCTGCTCACCCGGATGCGCGAGCACCCCGGCATCGACCTGGTGCTCGTCGACGTCGACGTCAGCGAGGACGCGTTCGGCCCCCTCGCCGCCGACCACGACGTCGTCATCGGGCACCGGCCGGACGGCGCCCCGCCGGCCGGCCGAGAAGCGCTCGAGACCGTCCCGCTCCTCCGCGAGCCGCTCGACGTGGCGCTCCCGCTCGACCACCGGCTGGCCGCCCGCGAGCGCGTCCGCATCGACGACGTCGTCGGGGAGTCCTGGATCGGGGTGCCGGAGGGCTACCCGATCGACCGGGTGCTCACGGCCATGGCGGCGGCGACGGACACACCGCCGAGCGTCGGCTTCCGCACGATCCACCTGCCCGTCATCGAGAACCTCGTCGCCGCCGGACACGGGGTGGCGCTCGTGCCGCGGTACACCTCGGGGACCCGGGCATCCGGTCGCTTCCACCTCGCCGAGCTCGCCGACGTCCGCGCAGGGCGGCGGATCGAGGCGCTCGTCCGGCCGGACCGTGCGGTCCGCCCCGTGGTCCGGACGGTCCTGGAGGCGCTGGTCGCCGAAGCCCTGGACGTCACCACCTGAGGCGGTGACGCTGCCGGCGGGGCCGACCCGCGCCTCCAGGCCGACGCTTGGTGAGCAGAAATGGTCGGGTCCCTGCTCGGGCCCCGACCATTTCTGCTCACGAAGCGAGCGCCGCGCGCGACGCGCTACACGTCGAGGTGGTCGACGAGCTCGTCGGCGAGGCCCGTGTAGGTCGCCGGGGTGAGGTTCGTCAACCGGGCCTTCGCGCCGGACGAGATGTCCAGGCCGTTCACGAACGCGACGAGCTCCGCCTGCCCGATGCGCTTCCCGCGCGTGAGCTCCTTGAGCATCGCGTAGGGGTCCTCGATGTTCGACTGTCCGGCGGTGACCTCGGCGCGGATGACCGTCTGGATGGCCTCGGCGAGCACCTCCCAGTTGCGGTCGAGGTCCTCGGCGAGACGCACCTCGTTCACGGCGATCTCGCCCAGGCCACGGCGCAGGTTGTCGAGCGCGAGCAGCGAGTGCCCGAACGCGACGCCGATGTTCCGCTGCGTGGTCGAGTCGGTGAGGTCACGCTGGAGCCGCGACGTCACGAGCGTCTCGGACAGCGTGGAGAACAGCGCCGACGAGATCTCGAGGTTCGCCTCGGCGTTCTCGAACCGGATCGGGTTGATCTTGTGCGGCATCGTCGACGAGCCCGTGGCACCCGCCACCGGGATCTGCGTGAAGTACCCCATCGAGATGTAGGTCCACACGTCCGTCGCGAGGTTGTGCAGGATCCGGTTCGCGTGGCGCACCCGGTCGTACAGCTCGGCCTGCCAGTCGTGCGACTCGATCTGCGTCGTGAGGGGGTTCCAGGTGAGCCCGAGACCCTCGACGAACTCGCGGGAGAGTGCCGGCCAGTCGGCTTCGGGGTCGGCCGCGAGGTGCGCCGAGAACGTGCCGGTCGCGCCGGAGAACTTGCCGAGGTACTCGCCGCCCTCGATCTGCGACAGCACGCGCTCGAGGCGGTACACGACCACGGCGAGTTCCTTGCCGAGCGTCGTCGGCGTCGCCGGCTGCCCGTGCGTGTGCGAGAGCATCGGGACGCTCTTCAGCTCGTCGGCGAGCTCGCGGAGCCTCGCCACGACGGCGCGGTAGGCCGGCAGCCACACCTGGTCGACGGTGTCGCGCACGGTCAGCGCGTACGAGAGGTTGTTGACGTCCTCGCTCGTCGCGGCGAAGTGCGTGAGCTCGGCGATCGCGTCGAGCCCGAGCTCGGACAGACGACGACGGACGAAGTACTCGACCGCCTTGACGTCGTGCCGCGTCGTGGCCTCGATCTCGGCGAGCTCGGCGATCTGCTCCTGGCCGAAGGTCTCCACGACCCGGCGGAGCGCGGCCTTGTCGTCGACGCTGAGCGGCGACGTGGTGAACATCGCGTGGTCGGTCAGGAAGATGAGCCACTCGACCTCGACCACGATGCGCGCGCGGTTGAGCCCGGCCTCGGAGAGGTGCTCGCCCACCGTGTGCACGATCGGGTAGTAGCGCCCGTCGAGCGGGCTGATCGGCTGCGGGGGAAGGGGGGTCATGGGGCTCCCTGACGGACTGCCGGTTCGAGTTGGCGGAAGAGCGCCCGGCAGGCCCGTTCGACGGTCGAGAGCACTCGGTCGAACTCGTGCCGGTCCGCGTAGTACGGATCCGGTACGTCGGTCTGCTGGGGCCAGGCGTCGTCGTACCGCAACAGGAGCGTCACCTTCGCGGCGTCGTCCATGGTCGGTGCCCACGAGCGCAGGATGCGTTCGTGGGAGCGGTCGAGTGCGACCACCAGATCGAGGTCCGGGAACCGGTCCGGATCGAACTGACGGGCGCGATGCCTGCTGCCATCGTATCCGCGCGCTGCGAGTGCTGCGATCGTGCGCTCGTCGGCGGGCTCACCGACGTGCCAGTCGCCGGTGCCGGCGGACTCGACCTGGAACCGGTCGGCCATGCCGGCGTCCGCCGCGAGCTGGGCGAAGACGATGCCGGCCATGGGGGAGCGGCAGATGTTGCCGCTGCAGACGAACGAGACCCGGAAGGGGGCGTCGGCGTCCGGGGTCATGGGGACATCATGGCGCAGGGAGCGTCCGTCCGCGACGCTGCTGCTGTCGGGAGGCGCGGTGCCGGTCCGGTCGTCGGCCCGCCCCGACGGGGTGCTCGCCGACGGGTCGTCGGCCAGCGTCACGCGCGCGGGCGGTTCAGCACCGGCCGCACGAACAGCCCGATCAGCCACGCGAACACCGCGAGCACGAAGGCGCCGACGATGCCCCAGCCGAACGAGTCGACCTGCAGCCCGAAGCCGAAGGCGTCCGAGATCCCGGCGACGATGAGCAGCAGGATCGCGTTCACGACGAAGGAGATGAGCCCGAGCGTGAGGATGTAGATCGGGAAGGCCACGATCCGGATGAGCGTGCCGATGACCGCGTTCACGAGGCCGAACACGAACGCCACGAGCAGGTAGGTGAGCACGGTGGCCGTGGTGCCGCCGTCGCCGAAGGGCGTGACGGAGACGCCGCTGACGATCAGCGTGGTGAGCCAGAGGGCGACGGCGTTGACGACGAGGCGGACGAGGAATCGCATGCGTCCATGATGCCCTCCGGTACCCGCGGACGGGCCGGTAGCCTGATCCCGTGACTGACGAGCGCGTGCACATCCGGCCCGAGATCGCCGTTCTCCCCGCCTACAAGCAGGGGCGCCAGGCCGCGGCCGACGCCTTCAAGCTGTCGAGCAACGAGAACCCGTTCCCGCCGCTGCCCGGCGTCGTCGAGGCCGTGCAGGCGCAGACCGCGTTCAACCGCTACCCCGACGCCACCGCCCTCGCCGTCCGAGCCGTGCTCGCGAACCGCTTCGGCACCACCGTCGACGAGGTCCACGTCGCCCCCGGCAGCGTCGCGATCCTCCACGAACTCGCCAAAGCCACCTCCGGCCCCGGCGACGAGATCGTCTACGCATGGCGTTCCTTCGAGGCCTACCCGGGCGTCGTCACGGTCGCCGGCGCCACGAGCGTGCAGGTGCCGAACCGCCCCGACGGCGGTCACGACCTCGACGCGATGGCCGCCGCCGTCACCGAGCGCACCCGCCTCGTGATCGTCTGCACGCCGAACAACCCGACCGGTCCGATCGTGACCGGCGCGGAGTTCGAGGCGTTCATGGCGCAGGTGCCCGCCACCGTGCTCGTGGTCCTCGACGAGGCCTACGCCGAGTTCGTCACCGAGCCGACCGCCGTCCGTGGCGCCCCGCTGCTCGAGCGGTACCCGAACCTCGTCGTGCTCCGCACCTTCTCGAAGGCGTACGGGCTGGCCGGACTCCGTGTCGGGTACGCCCTCGGCCCGGCGTACGTGCTCGATGCCGTACGCGCCTGCGCCATCCCGCTCTCGGTCACGGCGCAGGGCCAGGCGGCGGCGCTCGCGAGCCTCGAGCGCGAGTCCGACCTACTCGAGCGCGTGTCCGAGATCGCTGTCCTGCGGGACCGCGTCGTCACGTCGCTCCGCGAGCAGGGCTGGGACGTCCCCGACGCCCAGGGCAACTTCGTGTGGCTGCCGACCGGCGAGCTGACGGCGCACGCGACGGAGCGCTTCGAGCAGGCCGGCATCATCGTCCGGGCCTTCGGGAACGAGGGCATCCGCATCTCGATCGGGGAGCACGAGGCTGTGGGAACGCTCCTCGAAACAGCACGGTCGCTTGTGGGGGACCTCCAGGCAGCCGAGTAGTCGCTGCCGCTACGCTGGCCCGCATGTCATTCCGCGCCGCGGCCCCCGCGACGACCACCGTCCGGCTCCTCGACCCCGAGGGCCGGTTCGTGGAGACCGACGAGAACGCCGAGTTCGCCGCCGCCGCGCGGGCGATCCCGGACGAGACCCTGCTGGCGATGCACCGTCGCATGGTCCTCACCCGTCGGTTCGACCACGCCGGTCACAACCTCCAGCGAACCGGCCAGCTCGGCCTCTGGGTGCCGAGCCACGGGCAGGAAGCCGCACAGACCGGCTCCGCCTTCGCCCTCCGTGCGCAGGACCACGTCTTCCCGTCCTACCGCGAGCACGCGGTCACGATGCACCGCGGCGTCGAGCCGATGGAGATCATCGCGATGTACCGCGGCCAGACGCACGGCGGGTGGGACCCGGACGAGCGCGGCAACACCCACATCTCCACCCTGGTGATCGGCTCGCAGACCCTGCACGCCACCGGGTACGCACTCGGGCAGAAGCTCGACGGCGACGTCGGCACGGGTGACCCCGACCGCGACGCGTGCTCGATCGTCTACTTCGGCGACGGCGCGACGAGCCAGGGCGACGTGAACGAGGCGTACGTGTTCTCGGCCTCGACGAAGGCCCCCGTCGTCTTCTTCCTGCAGAACAACCACTGGGCGATCTCGGTACCGGTGTCGGTCCAGTCGCCGACCCCGCTCGTCGACCGTCCGCGCGGCTTCGGGATCCCGAGCGTCCTCATCGACGGCAACGACATCCTCGCCTCCTACACGGCCTCGGTCGTCGCCACCGACCACGCCCGCAGCGGCCAGGGCCCGGCGTTCATCGAGGCCGACACGTACCGCATCGGCGCGCACACCAGCTCCGACGACCCGAGCCGCTACCGCGCCGAGGGCGAGCTCGAGGACTGGGTCCGCCGCGACCCGATCGTCCGGTCCGAGGCGTACCTGCGCTCCAAGGGCGCGACCGACGAGCAGTTCGCCGCGTTCGACGAAGAGGGCGAGGACATCGCCGCCGACGTCCGCCGCCGCACCGTGGCCCTGACGCCGCCGTCCGTCGACGTCATGTTCGACAACGTCTACCGCGAGCCGCACCCGCTGATCGCCGAGCAGAAGGCCTGGCTCGAACAGTACGAGGCCGGCTTCGAAGGGGGCGCCCACGCATGAGCACCACCGAGCAGCTCTTCGACTACACCCTGCGCTCCCACCCGGGCGCCGGCGAAGTCCCGAGCGACCCCACCCCGACCCTGACGATGGCCAAGGCGCTCAACGCCGGGCTCGCCGCCGCGATGCAGGCGGACGACAAGGTCCTGCTGATGGGCGAGGACATCGGCGCACTCGGCGGTGTGTTCCGCATCACCGAGGGCCTGCAGGAGAAGTTCGGCCCCGAGCGCGTGCGGGACACCCCGCTCGCCGAGGCCGGCATCATCGGCACCGCGATCGGCCTGGCCCTGCGCGGCTACCGCCCGGTCGTCGAGATCCAGTTCGACGGCTTCGTCTGGCCGGGCTTCGACCAGATCACCTCGCAGCTCGCGAAGATGGCGAACCGGCTGCCGGCGCACATGTCGCTGCCCGTCGTCATCCGCATCCCCTACGGCGGCCACATCGGCGCCGTGGAGCACCACCAGGAGTCGCCCGAGGCGTACTTCGCGCACACCCCGGGTCTCCGCGTGGTCAGCCCGAGCACGCCGAACGACGCCTACTGGATGATCCAGGAAGCAGTGGCCTCGAAGGACCCGGTCGTCTTCCTCGAGCCGAAGTCGCGCTACTGGCCGAAGGGCCAGGTGGACCTCGTCGACGGGCACGTCCCGATGCACACGACGCGCGTCGCCCGCACCGGCACCGAGGTCACCCTCGTCGGCCACGGCGCGATGGTCGCCACGCTCATGCAGGCGGCGGAGATCGCCGAGGGCGAGGGCACGAGCTGCGAGGTCATCGACCTCCGCTCGATCTCGCCGATCGACTGGGAGCCGCTCCTGGCGTCGGTCCGGAAGACCGGTCGTCTCGTCATCGCGCAAGAGGCCTCCGGCTTCGTCAGCGTCGGCAGCGAGATCGCCGCGACCGTCGCCGAGAAGGCGTTCTACACGATGCAGGCCCCGCCGCTCCGGGTCTCCGGGTTCGACGTCCCGTTCCCGGTGTCGAAGCTGGAGCACCTGCACCTGCCGGACGCCGACCGCGTCCTCGAGGCCGTCGACCGCGCCCTCGCCTACTGACCTCCCTGTCCGAGCTCGACCAGAACGCCGAAGGAGCCGTAGTGGCCGTCGCCGAATTCCCCCTGCCCGACGTGGGTGAAGGCCTCACCGAGGCCGAGATCGTGCAGTGGCGCGTCGCGATCGGTGACGAGATCACCGTCGACCAGGTCCTCGTCGAGATCGAGACGGCGAAGTCCCTCGTCGAGCTCCCGTCGCCGTTCTCCGGCACCGTCACCGGCCTGCTCGTCTCCGAGGGCGACACCGTCGAGGTCGGCAAGCCGATCATCCGCGTGGAGTCCGACGCGCAGGTCGCGTCCGGTGCGCCGGTCGCCGGCCCAGGAGGCGCGGCACACGTCGACCAGAGCGTCCCGACCTCGCCGGACGTCACCGCCACCCCGCCGGCACCGGCCGCTCCCGCCGCCCCGGTCACGCAGATCCCCGCCGCACCCGCTCCGGTCAGCGCGCCGACCCCGCCGCGGGCCGCGGCGCCGGCCGCCGCGCCCGCGCAGCCCGCAGCCGCGCCCGCCCAGCCGGTCGCCGTCGACGCCTCCGTCGTCGGCACGGACGAGTCCTCCGGCGCCGTCCTCGTCGGCTACGGCTCCGCGACCTCGTCGCCGTCCCGCCGGAAGCCGGGCGCCCGCCGGGCCGCAGCGCTCGCGGCCGAGGCGAGCCGCGCCTCCAGTGCCGACGCCGCTGCAGCGGCCGAAGCCGCCACCGACCCCGGTGAGGAGACCACCGCCGAGGCGATCTCCGCCCTCGGGTCCGGCTCCGCGCGCAAGCACGGTGTGGCGACCAACGTCCTCGCGAAGCCCCCGATCCGGAAGCTCGCGAAGGACCTCGGCGTCGAGCTGAGCGAGATCGTCGCGACCGGCCTCGCGGGCGAGGTCACCCGCGACGACGTCATCCGGCACGCGAAGCAGGCGAGCGTCTTCCGCAACATCGAGACCCCCGAGTGGGGCGACGTCCGCAGCGAGACGATCCCGGTCAAGGGCGTCCGCAAGGCCATCGCGACCGCGATGACCACGTCGGCGTTCACCGCACCGCACGTCTCGCTGTTCGTCGACGTCGACGCCACCCGCACGATGGAGTTCGTCAAGCGGCTGAAGTCCTCGCCGACGTTCGCGGGCGTGAAGGTGTCGCCGCTGCTCCTCGTGGCGAAGGCCGTGATCTGGGCGGTCCGCCGCAACCGTTCGGTGAACTCCACCTGGACCGACCGCGAGATCATCGTCCACCACTTCGTGAACCTCGGCATCGCGGCGGCCACCCCGCGCGGCCTCATCGTGCCGAACATCAAGGACGCGCAGGACATGTCCCTGCTCGAGCTCGCCCAGGCCCTCGAGCAGCTCACCCTGACCGCCCGCGACGGCAAGACCACGCCGGCGCAGATGGCGAACGGCACGGTGTCGATCACGAACATCGGCGTGTTCGGCATGGACACCGGCACCCCGATCCTCAACCCGGGCGAGGTCGCGATCGTGGCGATGGGCACGATCAAGCCGAAGCCGTGGGTCGTCGACGGCGAGGTCCGGTCGCGCATGGTGACGACGATCGGCGCCTCGTTCGACCACCGGGTCGTCGACGGCGACGTGGCGTCGCGCTTCGTGCACGATGTGGCCTCGGTGCTCGAGGAGCCGGCGCTGCTGCTCGACTAGCCGTCACGCTCCTCGGCAGCGCGCAACAGGCCCGCTCGGAACATCCGCACGGCCAGGACCGCGTCGAGCGCGAGCGCGTCGTGGTCGCGTTGGTCGCCCGCGGCGATCGAAGCGCTCGCGAACGCGACCGCACCGATGCTGGCCGCTGTCTCGAACGAGGCGCATGCTCCCACCACGGCGCCGAACCGATCGCGGTCGACACCAGCGTCGAGCACCGCCGTGACGGCGTTCACAGCGCGATCGGCGTCCATCCTCGCTGTGTTCACCAGCACCCACGCGAAGTCGTACAGGTCCTTCTCCGCGCCCCGCCAGTACGCGGCGGCACCTTTCGCCGACAGGTAGCCCCCGATGTCGGTCATCCGTACCGGGTGACCGTGCACGACGGCATCGTGCGCGTCTCGGAGTGCGGGTCCGGGTCCGGGTCCGCGGAGGTTCTTCGCGCCGAGGACGGATGCACCCGGCAGGGCGATCTCACGGTCGAGGTTGTCGGCGACGTCGGCGAGGAACTCCACGAGCACGGGGTGACCGCGGACCTCGGCAACCCATCGCCACCCGACGTTCGGTGACGCGGGGACGAAGCCAGCAGCGACGAGCGCACGCTCCAGCCAGCCGTAGTCGTGCTCGTCTCGGTCGTACTCCAACCCGAGGTCGAGCAGGAGATCGACGTCGTTGGTTCCCTGGTGCGGATCCGTGGTCTCGACGAGGTACTCGGGAACGAGCCCGCCGATGAGGACCAGTTCGGTCGATCTGGGACCGGCTGCCCGGAGGAGTGCGGCGAGTGCCTCCTCAGCGAGCGCCCGCGCGGCGTGGTCTCGCGACGCGTCGGCGCTCACGGCAGGTTCCCCAGCGCGGAGTCGCGGATGATGTCCGCGGCTTCCCGCTCCCGCTCCGACCCGGTCAGCAGATCGGCGTAGATGCGGGCCGGGGAGGCGATCCGGACGTCCGCAGCGACCCGCGTCGTGTTCGCGATCGCGCGCGGCGCCACCGCGATCCGGACCTGCCCCGTCGGAGCAGGCAGCATGCCCGCCCGTTCGCCGAGGTCGCGGATGTGGTCGTCGTCCGCATCGACCACGTACGCGCTCACGCTCCTCGCTCCGGTGAGGAACGGACGGAGACGCTCGCTGCCCGAAGCGCCGGTGAAGACGAGGTCCGTCCCGAACGTCGTGAGCAAAGCCCGCTCGACCCTCGCGGGGTCGCGGTCGAGGGTGTGGAAGGAGATCCAGTTCCGTGGCTGTCGGCGACTCCACTCCGACCAGGAGTCGAGCATGCCCGACCCGTCGACGAGCGCACGACTCCTCGGTTCCGGTCCGGGTCCGGTCCATCCGTTCTGGTCGAAACCGCTCAGGGCGTTCGAGACCGAACCGAGCGATCGGTCTGAGAGCGTCGCGAGACTCTCCACCTCGGGGACCCGTGTCCGTCCGTCGCCCCACCGACTGCCGTCTGCCACGATCGCGAACAACGCCTCCGCGACGTCCGCCCGCGCAGCTGACCAGCGGAACCCGACCTCCTCGGCGACGAGCCCGGGGGCGGGAGCGCGCTCCACCCAGACGGTCCCGATGTGCAGGGACGCCGACCCGTCGAGTGCGACCCAGGACGCACCGACGGCGTCGATGACCCGTCGTGATCCTTCGGAGACGGACTGCGCGAAGACGACCTCGTGATGTGCGTCGACCCCTGCGTCTGCCGACGGGGACAGCGGCTCGTTCTCGAACGCCCGGGCGACGTCCCGTGGGAACCCTGCTCCGGCCCAGCGCAGCACGAGGGCCACCTCGGAGCCGTCGGGGAGCACCGCCACCGGAGCGACACCGTCACGCGAGATGATGTCGATCGACCCTGGAGGCAGTGCGCGCCGAAGCGCCTGCACGAGGGTCTTTTCAGTGATCGGCATGTTTTCACTGTACAGTGAAATAGACGTCTTGGCTGAAAATCCCTGCTTGCGGACTCCCGCATTCGTCGCGTGGTGTTCAGACGGATGTCGGTGGGCGGCGGGATGATCGAGGCATGGTCCACCAGCTCCTGATGCCCTCGCAGGAGATCCGAACGGATCGCCTCCTGCTCACCCCGCTGTCGCCGGCGGACATCGACGACGTGCACGCGGTCTTCTCCGACGCCCGGACGTGGACCCACCTCCCCGCGGGACGGCACGCGGTGCGGGCCTCGACGGTCGACCTCGTCCAGCGCAAGATCGGCGGTCGGGCACGACACGGGCTCGGTTCGTGGGCCGTCCGCGCCGCGGCCGACCACGCGTTCGTCGGCGTCGGCGGCGTGGACATGACCGCGGCCGGGGTGTGGAACCTCGGCTACCGGTTGGCACCGGCGGCGTGGGGCAACGGCTACGCGACGGAGATCGCGCTCGCTGCGGTGGCTGCCGCGGCGGACGTCGCTCCCGACGTCGCGGTCACCGGGCGGGTGCTGACGAACAACCCAGCCTCGGCGGCCGTGCTCGACCGCGCGGGGCTGCAGCTGGTGTGGCAGGGCTCGACGTCGTCGACGCTGCCGGACGGTGTCGAGCGGCAGGTCTGGGCGGACCGGGCGCTGTCGCGGACGCAGCGGGCCTGGCTCGTCGCGAACGCCTGACCCGCACCGGCCCCGTCACCGGTCGGGGCCGAACAGCGAGAGCGTCGTCGTCGCTCGTGCCTCCACCTCGGCCGCATGCGTCGCGATGACCACCGCGGCGCCCGAAGCCGCGAACTCGTCGAGCAGGTCGAGCACCATCGACGCGTTCGTCCCGTCGAGCGCACTCGTCGGTTCGTCGGCCAGGATCACGTCCGGCTGCTTGACCAGCAGGCGTGCAAGGGCCACGCGCTGCTGTTCGCCGCCGCTGAGTTCGTGCGCACGATCCGTCGCCCGCCCAGCGAGTCCGACCCGTTCCAACGCCGCTGCGGTCCGGACCGGTGTGCCACGGTGCTCGCGGGCCGGCACCCGTGCGATGTCGATGTTGGCCTGGACGGTCATGTCGGGTACCAGCCCGAAGTCCTGGAAGAGGTACCCCAGATGTCGTCGGCGGACGAGCCGTGCGCTCCGACCACCACCGCCGACCGTGACGCCGTCGATCCGGATCGATCCGGCATCGAACGTGTCGATGTGGCCGATGCAGTCGAGGAGCGTCGACTTGCCGGAGCCGCTCGGTCCCACCAGGGCCACGATCTCACCACGACCGACGTCGAACGTCAGATCCTGCCAGAGCACACGTCGCCCGCGGCGCTTGCTGGCACTGCGTACTTCGATCATCAGGATCCGTTCCCTCGTGTTCGTGCAACGGTCTTCGCTGTCGTCGCGATCGCCGTGGCGCTGACCGTGCCGACCAGCACGAGCATCCCGGCCGCGAAGGCGACGGCGACCCCCGCAGTCTGCGCGACCGGGTCGAGTGCGGATCGCATACCGGCCCCGTCCGGGTGGAGGTCCCACCAGGTGTTGATCGCGGCCACGGTGGCGACAGTGACGAGCACGACCTCGATCACCAAGAGGCTGGCGTTCGCCCGCAAGAAGGACGTTCCTGCCGCGATCCTCGCGAAGTGCGCGCGGCCGTACCGCCGTCGGTGTGCGGCCGCACCGAGTCCGGCGAGCACCGCACTGACGATGACGGCGCTCACCACGCCGGCGACCCCGATCCCGACCGTGCGCGCTGCCTGCCGAGCTGCTTCCGCGGCCACCTGGCCCACGTCGACGACAGCACTGAACTCGCGGCCGACGTCAGACGTCCGGATCGCGCGCTCCGCAGCCGAGCGCGACCCGAACACGACATCCCCGCTCGACAACCACGAGCCGAGTTGGTCTGCGGAGAAGGCTGCAGCGGGATCCGGTACGACGACCAGGACCGCGTCGTCGAGCCACGTGCGCGACGTGGAATCGCCGGGGTAGGAGTACACCTCTTGTGCTGCGAGCCGGCCGACGGTGATGTGTGCGCGCGTGGCAGCGGGAGCGTCCCGGAGTTCCCACCCGGAGAGCGCCTGCACGAGTCGGCCGGCACCGATGGTGCTGTGCGCGGGGAGCCAGACGGAGACGCCCGGGGCATCAGCGGCGAGACGCGTGCCGTCCTCCGCGCGCACGTCCTGTCGGTCCAGGTAGCCAGCGTCGACGAACAGCGCGGGTGCGGTCGCCCCGCCCTGTCCGGTGGACACCTCGACCGGCGCCGCGAGCAGTGCGTCCCCGCGGTCGAGCGCCCGACCTGCGAACGCCCCGATCCGGTCCCAGTAGGGCTGCGTGTCCACCGGGCGTGGGTCTGGAGTGACCCAGAGTTGCACCGTCTCTCCTGCTGCTCGGAGGTCGCGTTCGGCGCTGCCCGATCGGACGACCGCGACGGCGCCGACGAGGTCGAATGATGCAGCGACCAGGACGAGGAGCGCCGGGAGCCGTGCGGCATGCACGACGACCAGGAGCGCCCCGGCGGGCCGGGCACCCCGGAGCGCATCGACCATCGGCACCCGACAGGCTCCGATCGTGCCGAGCGCGTGGGCGACCGCGACCGGAGCGAGGAGTGCTCCGCAGAGGATGACGAACGCCGTACCGAACGTCGTCACGTCCGCCAGCCCGTTGTGCATCCAGAGCCAGATCGCCGCGCAGGGGGCAGCGATCACGATGGCGAGCACGGACGTCCGGGCTTCCGCGAGCTCTGAGCGCACGATCGACGCCGTGCTGCGACCGTGCAACCTCCGGACTGCGCTCCGACGGAGAGACCCGCTGGTCCCCATCACGCACAGCGTCGAGCACCCGAGCGTCAGGGTGACGATGAGTCCGGCTGTCCGATCGACACCGTCGACGACCCCGACCCGCTGGAGCAGGGGGACCCGTTCGGACGTCACCGCGTAGCCGACCTCGGTGAGCGCTTGCACGGCCGCTCGTCGAGCTCGGTCGTCGCCGAAGACGTCGTAGGTCCCGGTCGGGTCGAACTGGTCGAGGTCCTGCATCGGCCGCACGTGCGTGGTCATCGACCTCGAGAAGTCCGCGTAGCCGTCCTGGAGCCACCGTTCACCGCGACTCGCCGGAGCATCGGTGACGAGCGCCACGCGTCGTGTGGTGGGTGCCGCCCGGTCTGCCACGACGCGGACGATGGTCGCGTCCGCAACGCGTGCCACGCGGTCGAGTGCCGCAGCGACACGCTGGTTCGAGCCGGTCTCGGGACCGGCGGTGGCGGTGACCGTCGACGACGCGCCGATGAGTCCTGCTTCGCCGACCTGCGTCACCCCGATGAACGCCAGGACCAGAGCGAGGACCGGCGGGACGACGTAGGCGAGCGTCACCGATCGGATCGTCATGCCGCACCTCCCGGGAACGGCACGATCAGCAGTTGTGGTAGTACGCCTTGTTCCCGCTGCTCGCCTTCGGCGTCTTCGCCATCGCGTACTTGCCGCCCGGGACGTTCGACACTCGTTTGGACTTCTTCCCGACAGCCGTCGCGCCGTGGCACCGCTTCTCGCGGAAGTAGTTCGACCACGTGTCGTCCTTGCCGACACCCCACTGCCAGAAGCTCCCGCCCCCGCCGTCGTTCCGGGTGCCGACACCCGTGGTCGCTCCGGTCGAACCGTCTCCGGAGTCGGCGATGCTCACCCCGCCGGCCACGGGCCCCGATCCCATGACCTCGAACGGCGTGGCCGACGCCGTCGAGGCGGTCCCGGTGACCAGGCCGATCGACAGCCCGAGGCCGACGAGGATCGTCGTCTTCGTGTTCTGCATCATTCCCCTTGTCTCTGCCCCTCCATGGAGCAGGCCACATCGTGACAGCGACCGAACGGCAATGTCAAACACGCAACATGTCAATATTCGCGACGACGATCACCCGAGCCGTCGTCCCCGGTCGCGAGTGCAGCAGCACCCACGCAGAGCAGCAGGAGCACGGCGGCGACCGGCGCCACGGCGACCGGCCCCACCGTCAGCAACAGCACCGCCACGAGGGCGACCACCGCCAGCACGACGGGCCTCACCCGAGGGCCCCGAACAGGGTGTCGGCCTCGTGCGGCAGCTCCGTGCGCAGCGACCACTGCACGGTGTTCCAGTCGTGCCCGCTCCCCGGCGCGAACGCGACCACGGTGTCCGCGCCCGCCGTCCGGGCCGCACTGCCGAGTGCCCGGGCGTTCCGACTGAACTGGTGGTCGGCGGACCCGGCCGTGAGCCAGAGCGCGTGACCACCGAGCCCGTTCGCCCGCATCTGCGCGATCGGGGCGGCGGCCTTCCACCGGGCCACCGACCCACCGAACGCCTGGTCGGCGCTGTGCCGCGGGTTCTGGTCGATCGGCTGCAGTTCGCTGGAGATCGCCAGCGCGGCGCCGAACGACCCCGGGTGGGCGGTGACGAACTGCATCGCGCAGGTCGCCCCCTGCGAGAACCCGACGAGGCCCCAGGCGTGCCGGTCCGGCGTCGCGGGGAGGTGTGCTGCGATCCAGGCGGGCACGTCCTCGGTGACGTAGGTCGCGGACTTCCCGAGCGTCGAGTCGACGCACATCGGGTTCCGACCGGGAGCCGACAGCTGGTCGACGGACACGACGATCGGTGCCGATCCGTGGTGCGCGGCCGCGTAGGCGTCGAGCACGGTCCCCATCTGCCCGGCGGTGAACAGGTCGCTCGGCGCACCGGGCTGCCCGGCGAACGCGAGGACGACCGGCAGGCGTGCCGGGTCCCGGACGAGCGCGGCCGGCGGCAGGTAGACGACGGCGGGGCGGGCCGGGAAGCCGGAGCGGGTCCCGGGGATGTCCACCGTCCGGACCTCGCCGTGCGCCGGGAGCGCCGCTGCCGGAGCCGCGTGCAGGTCGAGCGCCGGGTACGGGTCGCTCTGCACCACGGTGCCGAGGGTCGGGTACTTGGCGAACTCGACGTTCACCCCGAGTGCGGGGACGAGCAGCGCCGCCGGGACGAGCACGGCGGCGAGCACCCGGCGTCCGCGACCGCCCTGCACGATGCCGGTGACCGCCAGGGCGAGTGCGGCGGTGGCGATCGCGACCCACATCCGCGTGACCGGACTCAGGGCGACGCCGAACAGGTTCAGGACGTCGCTCAGGACCCAGCAGACGAGGAGCACGGCGACGGCGGCCCCGACGGCGACCACGGCGCGCAGCCGGACGGCACGCCAGGCGGACCCGGACCGGGTGTGCCGGAGACCGGGAATCAGCACCGCGACGGCGAGCACCGCGAACGCGATGTCCACCGGGACGAGCTTCGACGGCGCCTGCAGCTGGGTGGCGAGCAGCCACTCGGTCGGACTCACGAGCGCGCCGCACCCGCGGCACGGGCCTCGGCCACCGCTCGGGCGTCCGCCGCCGCACGGTGCGCCTGCCGGAGCGCCCACAGGTGCTTCGGGCGCAGGCCCGGCACGTACGCCGACGCCAGGGCCCGGGCGACCCGCGGCACGTGCAACGGCGTCGGGACGACCAACCAGAGGGGCTCGTGCCGCGCGCCGAACTTCTCCTTGAAGCGCTGCAGCGACCGGAACCCGTACACCGGCTCGAGCACGCGGGCGAGGAGCACCGACCCACGGACGACCAGCGACCGGGCCCCGGCGTGGGCGGCCAGCGGCGTGCCGGAGAGGCTGATCGTGGTGAGGCCGGCCTCGCGGGCACGGAGCGCCGTCCGGGCGATGAGGAACTCCATCACCCCGGGCATCCCGTCGTCACCGCGGCGCATGACGTCGAGCGTGTAGCCGGTCAGCGCTCCCCGCTCGTGGACGGGCAGCCAGCTCGTGACCGCGGTGACGTGCCCGTCGGCGTCGACGGCGAGCATGAGCCGGACGTCCGGGTCGTCGAGCTCGCGGAACCCGCCGAGCGTGAAGCCCATCTCCGGCAGGCGCCGATCGGCGGCCCACCGCGTGCAGATCGCCTCGACCTCGGCACGACGGGCGGCGTCGAGCGCGTCCAGGGTGGTCCACTCGTCGCGGACGCCCTCGCGGTCGGCCCGGTTCGACGCGGTCCGGAGGTCCTGCCGCTTCTTGCCGCGCAGGTCGAACGTCGTCACGTCGAGCACGCACTCGACGCCCACCGGCAGCGCGGTCCACCCCTCCGC
Organism: Curtobacterium sp. MCBA15_013; assembly: GCF_001865095.1. NCBI lineage: Bacteria > Bacillati > Actinomycetota > Actinomycetes > Micrococcales > Microbacteriaceae > Curtobacterium > Curtobacterium sp. MCBA15_013. Next base: position 259,304 of record NZ_MJGQ01000045.1, read on the forward strand.
GCCGAGGATCGCGCGGACCGGCTCGTGGACGCTCGTGAACGCGGGCACCCAGCCGTTGCGCTCGCAGAACGCGGTGAAGCCGGCGAGGACCTCGGCGCGGTCGGCGGTGGCGCACGCCGGGTCCGAGACGGCGAGGGCGACCTCGCCGCGCACCCGGTAGGCCACGGCGCCGCGTCCGTCCGGGTGGGTCCAGGTCGCGTTCCCGCGCCAGGTCCCCATGTGCCCGAGGGTCCCGGCGTCGCCGTCGCGGAGCATCTCGACGAGGTCGTCACGCCGGGCACCGGCGGCCCGGAACCGCGCCCGGACGAGCCGCGGTCGGAGGAGGAGCACGGCGAGCAGCACGGCGGCTGGGACGACCCACGCGCCGAGCAGGGTGACCTGCCACTCGATCGCGTCGAGCCCGAGCCCCTGCCACTGCACCGCGTCGTCCTTGACCGGCTCGATGAGGAACACGTCGGCGAGCACGACCGTGAGCGTCAGGAGCACGCCGATCGCCAGCGCGATGCCCGTTCGGCGACCGCGGTGCACGAGCCAGGCGGCCAGGAGCAGCAGCACCCCGACGACGACCACGGAACGGTCCGGCATCGCGTCGGCGAACGGCGAGAGCACGCCGTCCGGGTCCGGCACGATCGGGGTCACCAGGGTGCCGGCACCGAGCGCGATGAGGGCGCTCACCACGACCGTCCGTGCGGTGACGCGGGTGGTGCGGCTCTGGGGCCTGGAGGCGCGGCGCACGATCCACGCGCCGGCTGCGGTCCCGAGCAGGGTCGCCAGGGCGCGGGCCAGGTCCGATCCGTGGCCCGCGAAGAGCACGAGGGTCAGCACCACGGTCCAGAGCGCGGCGCGCGTCCGCCAGCGGCGCTGCGCGGGCATCGCCGCGGACGCGGCCCCGAGCAACGCGGCGGCGACGACGGAGGGGGCGAAGAGCGGCTGTCCGACGGCGAACTCGGCGTGTGCCTCGCCCAGCGCCGAACCGATCGTGACGGTGAGGAGGGTCGCGAGGACCCCGAGCAGCGGCGCGCCGACCCCGATCACGAGGGTCCGGAGCGATCCGAGGGAGCGCTCGGCGAGGACGGTCGTCAGGACCACCGCCACGAGGGCGAGGCACGCGACGGGCGGGTGGTGCGGGAAGTCCGGCTCGGAGTGCGCCATCCGTGCGGTCACGACGAGCGCGACCGCGACCACCGCCACGGCGACGGAGACGGGGGATCGACGGAGTCGTCCGAGGAGCGCTGCTGGTGCCACGGTCCCATCCCAGCCGATCGCCCCCGCCGGGGCATCGCTCCACGGCGTGAACCGCGATGGCCGATCGGCCAGGACGGGCTGGCTCCGAGGATGACCGTCAGACCGCCCGGGCAGCCGGCACGTGCTCCACCGGCAGCCGCAGGTGCAGTGCGAACCCGTCGTCCGGCTGCGGGCCCGACTCCATGCTCCCGCCGAGGAGCGACGCCCGCTCCCCGAGCCCGATCAGGCCGAGCCCGGACCCCGGCAGTTCGAGCCGTTCGGAACGCGCCGGGCCGTTCACGACGTCGACGAGGACGTGCTCGCCGTGGATCCGGCCACTCACCCGGACGGTGGCGTCGGGGGCGTGCTTGCGGACGTTCGTCAGCCCCTCCTGCACGAACCGGTAGACCGCGCGCTGGAGCGGCTGGGCGAGGGTGTCCGGAAGGTCGACGGTCGTGCTCGTCTCGAGCCCGCTCTCGGCGATGAGCCGGGGGAGGTCGGTGAGCACCGGCTGGGGCGCGATCTCGCGGTCGGTGCCGCCGGAGGCGCGGAGCACCTGCACCATCTCGCGGAGCTCCTGCAGGGTGATCACGCACAGCTGCCGGATCGTCCGGGCGAACCCGCGCTCGGCCTCGTCGCGGCCGGCCATCTGCATCGCGCCGGCCTGCACCGCGATCAGGGTCACCTGGTGCGAGACGACGTCGTGCATCTCCCGCGCGAGCAGCGCCCGCTCGCGGGACAGGGCGACGGCCGCGGCCTGCCGGCGTTCGTCCTCGCGGGCCCGGCGGGACTCGACGAGCTGGTCGGTCAGCCGCGCACGGGTCTGCACGAGCAGCCCGACGGCGAGCGGTCCGAGCGCGAAGATGAGCGCGTAGACGACGGAGACGACGATCTCGTCGAGGGTCTGCGGTGGCCCGACGAACCCGCTGAAGCCGACGAACTGGACCAGCGCGGCGAGGAGCATCAGCCACCGGCGGCTCGTGCGCTCCCCGAGGGTGAACAGCACCACGCTCGCCGCCACCACCGCGGAACCGACGAACAACCCCGGCACCGTCAGGGCGAACGCGAGCACGGGGAAGCGACGACGGAGCAACAGTGCGGCCGCCGCGAGCAGCGACAACCACGTCTCGAGGGCGGTCGCCCCGGAGATGTCGAGCACGGCGTCCGCGACCGCGGCGGCGATGAACAGGGCGTCGACCAGCCACCACGGTGCACGGTGGGTGCGCGCCCACCGCAGGCCGACGTCGACGAGGCGGTCGAGCCTCCCGTCGGTCGCCGCGAGCACCCGCCGGACGCGCCCTGACCGCTGCGCGTCAGCCATCCAGGAGCCCCGCCTCGGCCGCGCGCAGCGCGAGCTGGACGCGCGTCGGGACGCCGAACGCGGCGAGCAGCGACCGGATGTCCTCCTTGACGGTCCCGGTGCTCACGCCGAGCCGTCGGCCGATGTCCGGGTTGCTGACGCCGTCCGCGACGAGCCGGAGCACCGCGTGCTCGCGCTCGCTGACGGACGGCGCGGGGGCTGCCGGACGTGCCGCGAACAGCCGGGTCCGGTCGACGCCCGGTGCCAGGACGACCCCGCCGCGGGCGAGGACCCGGACGTACTCGGCGAGGCCCTCGGGGTCGGTGTCCTTGAGCAGGAAGCCGGCGGCGCCGAGCTCCATCGCCCGGCCGACGTACTCGTCGGTGTCGAAGGTCGTGAGCATCGCGACCGCCGGTGGTTCGGGGAAGGCCTGCAGCTCGCGGAGGACCTCGAGGCCGTTCACCCGCGGCATCCGCACGTCGAGGAGCACGACGTCGGGCGCGTGCGACCGGATGACCTGCACGGCGTCCACGTCCCCGGTGGTGGCGACGACGTCGATGTCCGGTGCGGCGCCGAGGATCAGCTCGAAGCCGTAGCGGACGAGCGTCTCGTCGTCGACGATCACCACGGTTGTCACGCGCGTCATCTTGTCATGCACGTTGGCGTTCCGAGGGGGACTCGCTACTGTGGCAGGCACTGGTCATGTCCGCGCATGACCACCCGCACGACCAGCGACGGAGCACGAGGACCGCATGACGAGCCGGATCACCGAGGGTGCCGAACCGAAGCACCAGCAGCTGCGGCGCATCCTCCTCGAGCTCGCCACGGTCCGGCTCGCACCCGGGGCGGCGATCCCCTCGGAACGCCAGCTCATCGCCGAGTACGGGGTGTCCCGGATCACCGTGCGCGAGGCCCTCGGCCAGCTCGTGAACGAGGGCTACCTCGAACGCGTGCGCGGCAAGGGCACCTTCGTGGCGCACCGCCCCGTGCAGTCGACGCTGCACCTGGCGTCCTTCACCGAGGAGATGCGGGCGATGGGGCACGTGCCGACGACCGTCGTGCTCGTGCGCGAGGAGCGGGTCCCGCCGTCCGACACCGCCGCGGCCCTGCGACTCGACCCCGACGTCGCGGCCTTCCACGTGAAGCGCCTGCGCATGGCCGACGGGGCGCCGGTGTCGATCGACGACGCCTGGCTCGTCGCGGACGCGTTCCCCGGGTTGCTCGAGCACGACCTGTCCGGGTCGGTCTACTCGATCATCGCGACCGAGTACGGCACGCCGATCGACCGCGCGCAGCAGACCGTGGCGGCGAACCCGGCGGCGGACGACGTGGCGACGCTGCTCGGCACGAAGACCGGGGCGCCGCTGCTGGAGTTCGACCGGGTGTCGTACGCGGGGGAGCGCCCCGTGGAGCACACCCGCTCGTGGTACCGCTCCGACCGGTACCGGGTGCAGATGGAGGTCACGGCGACGGCCGCGCACGCGGTCGCGTAGAGCGCGGTTCTTCGCGCTGAGCGACACCTCACGGCTCGTCGCGGCCGTGAGGTGTCGCTCAGCGCGTGGGAACGCTCCGGATCAGACCTCGAACAGGGTGTCGCCGTCGCGCACCGTGGTGCCGACCGTGTCCTGCGCGATCGAGTCCGGCGCGGAGCCGAGCACGACGACCGGGCAGATCGGCCAGTAGCCGGCGGCGGAGATCACCGAGGGGGTGAACCGGACGACCGGGTCACCCGCGACGACGGTGTCACCCTCGGTCGCGATGAGCTCGAAACCCTCGCCCGAGAGCTTCACGGTGTCGATGCCGACGTGCACGAGCACGTCGGTCCCCGCGGCGCCCTGCAGTGCGAACGCGTGCGGGTGCAGCTTCACGATCGTGCCGTCGACCGGCGCTACCGCCGTGACGGCACCCTCGACCCCGGTCGGGTCCACCGCGACGCCGGCGCCGACGAGCTGCCCGGCGAACACCGGGTCCGGCACGTCGGCGAGCGAGACGACCGGGCCCTGGAACGGGGTCCGGACGGCGGTCACAGCTCGTCCTGGATGTCCTGCGCGAGGTTGTCGGCGACCGGGCCGACGATGACCTGCCAGCCCGTTCCGCCACCGACGACGGCCTGCGCGCCGGCGGCCTTGAGTGCGTCCTTGTCGACGAGGTCGCCGTCCTCGACCTCGACGCGGAGGCGGGTGATGCAGCCCTCGACCTCGTCGATGTTCCCGGCGCCACCGAGCGCGGCGATGATGTCAGCGGCCTTGATGTCAGCCATCGTTTCCTCCTCGTTACGAAAACGCATGCCAGGTTGACAGGCGTCGGGTCGCGGTTCAGACTACGGAACTGGTCATGACCGGACAGGACCGGACCTGGCGACACCGCCGAGGTTACCTGCGCTGACTGTACGACTCAACTCACCCCGACAGCTCCACCCAACGACGAGAGGACCTCCGATGAGCACCACCACTGCCACGGATGTGCCGGAGAAGAAGACCCCGAAGAAGCAGTCGCGCGTCTTCGCCAACGCCCAGCGCCTCGGCCGGAGCCTGCTCCTGCCGATCGCGGTCATGCCGGCAGCGGGCATCCTGCTCCGCCTCGGCCAGGCCGACATGCTCGGAGCGATCCCCGGCTTCGAGCAGGGCGCGACGATCATCGCCGCCGCCGGCAACGGTGTCTTCACCTGGCTGCCGCTGCTCTTCGCCGTCGGCATCGCGATCGGCTGGGCGAAGAAGTCGGACGGCACCACGGCGCTCGCCGCGGTCGTCGGCTACATGGTCATGTACCAGGTGTTCGCGGCCATGTCCCCGATCGTGCTCGACGGGGTGAAGGACGCGAACGGCAACCAGGCCACGATCAACTTCGGTGTCCTCGGCGGCATCGTGATGGGGCTCGTGTCGGCGTTCCTGTGGGAGAAGTTCCACCGGACGAAGATGCCCGACTTCCTCGGCTTCTTCTCCGGGCGCCGCCTGGTGCCGATCCTCACCGCGGTCGCCGGTCTCCTCATCGCCGTCGTGATGTCGTTCTTCTACCGGTACTTCGACATCGCCCTGACCGCTGCCGGCCAGGCCGTGGCGGACAACGCCGTCATCGGCGGCGGCATCTTCGGGTTCGTCAACCGCATGCTCATCCCGATCGGGCTGCACCAGCTGCTGAACTTCTTCCCGTGGTTCCAGCTCGGCAGCTTCACCACCGGCGGCACGACCTACCACGGTGACATCGCCCGGTTCCTCGCCGGCGACCCGACCGCCGGCATCTTCCAGACCGGCTTCTTCCCGATCATGATGTTCGCCCTGCCGGCCGGTGCCCTGGCGATCTGGCGCAACGCCAAGCCGCAGAACCGCAAGCTCGTCGGCGGCATCATGCTCTCGGCCGCGCTCACCTCGTTCGTGACCGGCATCACCGAGCCCCTCGAGTACTCGTTCATGTTCGTCGCGTTCCCGCTCTACATCATCCACGCGGTGCTCACGGGTACCTCGCTGGCGCTGGTGAACGCGCTCGGGATCCACGACGGCTTCTCGTTCTCGGCCGGCGCGATCGACTTCGTGCTGAACTTCGGCAAGGCGGACGGAGCCATCTGGCTCATCCCGATCGGCCTCGGCTACGCGGTGATCTACTACTTCCTGTTCAGTTTCGTGATCAAGAAGTGGAACCTCCGCACGCCCGGGCGTGAGGACGACACGATCGCGGAGAACACGATCGAGGCGGCCACGAAGCCGTAGTCGTCACCACCTGACGGACTGGAGGCGCGGTGTCGGCTGGCACCGCGCCTCCTGTCCGTCATCCGGCTGATACTGGTTTTGACAACCGTTATCAACTAGCCCTACGCTCGTCGACATGCACAACCGTCTCCTCGCCCTGCCGCTCGTCGTCGGCGCCGCCGCGCTCGCCCTGACGGGCTGCGCGACGTCCTCCGCCTCCGGCGACGCCTCGGGCGACGGCACCGTCCGGGTCGTCGCCTCCACCAACGTCTACGGCTCGATCGTCGAGGCGATCGGCGGCGACCACGTCTCCGTCACGAGCATCCTGGACGACCCGTCGCAGGACCCCCACTCGTTCGAGTCGAGCGCCACGACACAGCTCGCGGTGTCCAAGGCCGACCTCCTCATCGAGAACGGCGGCGGGTACGACGATTTCATGACGACCCTCGCCGACGCGTCCAGCACGAAGGCGGACACGATCAACGTCGTCGAGCTCTCCGGTCTCGACAAGGGTGGCGACGCCGAGTTCAACGAGCACGTGTTCTACAGCTACCCGACGATGGTGAAGCTCGCCGACGACGTGGCGAAGCGCCTCGGCGACCTCGACCAGGCGGACGCGGACACCTTCACGAAGAACGCCGACGCCCTGACGACGAAGCTCGAGGGGCTCGAGGCGAAGACGGCCGAGCTCGAGAAGACGTACGGCGGCGAGAAGGTCGCGTACACCGAGCCGGTCCCGGGGTACCTCTTCGACGCGATCGGCCTCGACAACGTCACGCCGGACGCCTTCTCCGAGGCGATCGAGGAAGGCGACGACGTGCCGCCGGCGGCGCTCAACGACACGCTCAAGCTGTTCACGAACAAGACCGTGAAGCTCCTCGCCTACAACGACCAGACCTCGAGCCCGGAGACGGAGGAGGTCAAGAAGGCCGCCGACGAGAACGGCGTCCCGGTCGTCGGTGTCACGGAGACGCTCCCGAAGGGGGAGGATTACGTCTCGTGGCAGCAGGCGAACATCGACCAGGTGCAGGCGGCGCTCCAGAAGTGACGACCGTCTCCCACCCGACGACCGAGCGGACCGCCACTGCCCCGGGCAGTGGCGGTTCCGCCGTGCTCGAACTCCGCGACGCCGGGCTGTCGTACGGCTCCCGTGCACTCTGGTCGCACCTCGACCTCGACCTGGCGCCGGGCGAGTTCGTCGCGGTGCTCGGGCCGAACGGGGCGGGCAAGACCTCGCTCCTCCGCACGGTCCTCGGGCAGCAGCGGCTGACGAGCGGCACGATGTCGTTCCTCGGCCAGCCCGTCCGGCGCGGGCACCGCAAGATCGGGTACATCCCGCAGCAGCGCCTGATGGACGCGGGGACCCCGCTCCGGGCGCGGGACATGATCGCGCAGGGCGTGACCGGCTCCCGGTGGGGCATCAAGCCCGCGAGCCGTGCCGAACGGTCCCGGGTCGATCGCATCCTCGACGAGGTCGGCGCCACCGCGTTCGCGGACGCCCCGGTCGCCGAGCTGTCCGGCGGCGAGCAGCAGCGCACCCGCGTCGGGCAGGCCATCGCCGCCGACCCCGCGCTGCTCCTCTGCGACGAGCCGCTCATCTCGCTCGACCTCCGGCACCAGCGCGGCGTCACCGAGCTCATCGACCGGCAGCGTCGGCAGCAGGACGCTGCCGTGCTGTTCGTCACCCACGACGTGAACCCGATCCTCGACGTCGTCGACCGGGTGCTCTACATCGCCGGCGGGCGGTTCCGGATCGGATCCCCCGACGAGGTCCTCCGCACGGACGTGCTCTCCGACCTGTACGGCACCCCCGTCGACGTCGTCCGCACGATGGGGCGGATCGTCATCGTCGGCGCGAACGACGCGCACGACCACCACTGCGACGCGGACCCGAACGCCGCGACGCCGGACGACGGGCGGATCTGATGGACATCTGGTCGCAGGTCTTCTCCTTCCAGGACTACGGCGAGCTCGTCGTGCTCGTGCAGAACTCGATCTGGGCCGGCGCGGTGCTCGGCATCGTCGGCGGGCTCATCGGGCCGTTCGTCGTCGCACGGAACATGCCCTTCGCCGTGCACGGCATCTCGGAGCTCTCGTTCGCCGGCGCCTCGGCATCGCTGCTGCTCGGGGTGAACGTGGTGACCGGGTCGCTCGTCGGGTCGGTGATCGCGGCGCTGCTCATCGGGCTGCTCGGGTCGAGGGCGCGGGACCGCAACTCGATCATCGCCGTGCTCATGCCGTTCGGCCTCGGCCTCGGCATCCTCTGCCTCGCGCTCTACAAGGGCCGCGCCGCGAACAAGTTCGGCCTGCTCACCGGGCAGATCGTCTCGGTCGACAACCCCCAGCTGACGTTCCTCGTCGTCGTCGCGGCGATCGTCGTCGTGACGCTGCTCGTGATCTGGCGCCCGCTGATGTTCTCGTCGGTCGACCCCGACGTGGCCGCTGCCGCCGGGGTGCCGGTCCGGACGCTGGCGCTCGTGTTCATGCTCGTGCTCGGACTCGCGACCGCGGTGTCGGTGCAGATCGTCGGCGCGCTGCTCGTGCTCTCGCTGCTCGTCACCCCCGCGGCAGCTGCCCTGCGCCTCAGCTCACACCCGGTCGTCGTCCCGGTCCTGTCGACGGTGTTCGCCGTCGTCTCGGTCGTCGGCGGCATCCTGCTCGCCCTCGGCGGGGGGCTCCCCATCAGCCCGTACGTCACGACGATCTCGTTCGTGATCTGGGTGGTCTGCCGGATCGTCGGCGGACGCAAGGACAAGCGCGGACGCGACCGGATCGTGCGCCGCGACCAGCGTGACGGAGGCGCACCGCGCCTCCAGGCCGACGATGCGGACCACCGGTCCGCCGCCGGCCGGAAGGAAGGAGCGACCGCATGAACGCCGTGCAGAAGCCGAAGCGGAACACGTGGCAGCGCGAAGCGGTGCGCACCGCGTTGTCCAGCACCGAGGGGTTCGTCAGCGCGCAGGCGTTGCACCAGCACCTGCGGGACGACGGCTCGACGATCGGACTCGCGACCGTCTACCGGGCGCTCTCCGACCTGGCGACCGAGGGTGACGCCGACTCGCTGCAGCAGGACGGCGAATCGCTGTACCGCGCGTGCACGACCGACGCGCACCACCACCACCTGATCTGCCGGAACTGCGGCCGCACGGTCGAGATCGAGGCGGACCCGGTGGAGCGGTGGGCGCAGGAGGTCGCGGCGGCGAACGGGTTCACGAACGCCAGCCACGTGGTGGACATCTTCGGGGAGTGCGCGTCCTGCACGGCCGCGCGCACCGGCGCGTAGTCTCCGCGTCATGCACGTGATCCTGGTGCCCGGCTTCTGGCTCGACGCGAGCGCCTGGGACGAGGTGGCCCCGGTGCTCCGAGCAGCGGGCCACTCGGTCGAGGCGGTCACCCGCGACGGCGACACGCTCGACGAGCAGGTGGCCGCCCTGGTCGAGCTGCTCGACGACGTCGCGACGCCGGACGAGCCCGTGGTGCTGGCGGGACACTCCGGCGCGGGGCCGATCGCGTACATGGCCGCCGACCAGCGGCCCTCGCTCGTCGCGCACCTGCTCTACGTCGACACCTTCCCGGGGCCCGAGGGCGGCTGCGTCAACGACGAGCTGCCCGTGGTCGACGGTGTCGTGCCGCTGCCCTCGTGGGACGTGTGGGAGCCGGCGACCGTGCGGGGGATGACACCGGCACTGCGGTCGGAGTTCGAGCACCGCGCGATCCCGGAGCCCGCTGCGGTGCCGTCCGACCGGTTCCACTACGGCGACGCCGCGCGGCACACGATCCCGGCGACGGTGATCACGTGCGAGATCCCGGCGGCGGACCTCGCGACGATGGTGGCCGACCACCAGGCCTGGGCGGCGGAGCTCGTGGCGACGGAGGAGCTCGCGATCCTCGGGCTCGAGACGGGGCACTGGCCGATGTTCACGGCGCCGCGGGAGCTCGGCGAGCTCATGGTGCAGGCGCTGGCGCCGCGGCCGGCCGAGGCGCCGTAGCGCGGGGCGGGCGGGCGCGCGCCGGGCGCCCGCGCACGCGGGTGCCGCGCCCGGGCTCACTTGGTGAGCAGAAGGTGTCGGCTGGCCGACCGTGACCCGACCATTTCTGCTCACGAACGCGCCCGCCGGAGCTGCGGCGCGCCTCCAGGGCGACCCACGCAGCTGCGGCAGTTTGCGACACGCCCGGTCGTCGCGTACTCTTGACCCTTGGTTCTCCGCGTCCGCGCGGCGAACCCAGTTGTTCCAAGCCCTCCGACCGTCGCGTACGCCGCGGTCGCGCGGTGTCCACGGCCCCTTCGACAGGGATCGCGGGCCTGGGCGGTGCGCACAACCCCCTCGCTCCGTCGCTCGGCGACGCAGCGCGTGCGCGCCAGGCAAGTGACCTTGGGTGCGGCCGTCCGGTCGCACGGTACCTCAGGAGGAAACCATGGCAGCAGTGTGCCAGGTGACCGGAGCCACCCCCGGCTTCGGACACAACATCTCGCACTCGCACCGCCGGACGAAGCGTCGCTTCGACCCGAACGTGCAGAAGAAGACGTACTACGTGCCCTCGCTTCGTCGTAACGTCACGCTCACGCTCAGCGCGAAGGGCATCAAGGTGATCGACGCACGCGGCATCGAGTCCGTCGTCAAGGATCTCCTCGCCCGTGGGGAGAAGATCTGATGGCCAAGAAGGGTCAGGACGTTCGTCCGATCATCAAGCTCCGCTCCACGGCGGGCACCGGGTTCACCTACGTGACCAAGAAGAACCGTCGCAACAACCCGGACCGCCTCGTGCTCAAGAAGTACGACCCGGTGATCCGCAAGCACGTCGACTTCCGTGAGGAGCGCTAAGCATGGCGAAGAAGAGCAAGATCGCGAAGAACAACCAGCGCGCCGAGATCATCGCGCGCTACGCCGAGCGTCGTCTCGAGCTGAAGAAGGCCCTCGTGGACCCGAACGGCTCCGACGAGTCGCGTGAGGCCGCCCGCGTCGGCCTGCAGAAGCTCCCGCGCGACGCGTCGCCGGTCCGCTACCGCAACCGCGACGCCATCGACGGTCGCCCCCGTGGCCACCTCGGTGAGTTCGGCATCAGCCGTGTCCGCTTCCGCGACATGGCCCACCGTGGCGAGCTGCCGGGCATCACGAAGAGCTCCTGGTAAGCACCAGCTTCCGCGGACGCCCCGTCACCCCAGTGGTGACGGGGCGTTCGCCGTTCCCGGGCCGTTTCGGGGGACATCTTCGTCACATCGGTCACTTCCGCCCCTCCAGTACCCCGACAACCCCGGAAATCCGGGCGAGTCGGCAGGTTTCGTCCCTGGTGGCTGGTACGTTCGACTCCGGTTCCGCAGGGTCTCGCGCCCACCGGCACCGTGGCACGGAGCACCCGCTCCGGGCGCCGGACGAGAAGTCGTCCGACCGATACTGCAAGAAGTCCGAGGAGGACATCCATGGCTGACAAGTCCCTGAACCGCACCGAGCTCGTCGCTGCCGTCGCCGCTGAGTCCGGCCAGAGCCAGGCCACCGTCAACGGCGTCGTCGACGCGCTCTTCTCCGTCGTCTCCGGCTCGGTCGCCGACGGCACCAAGGTCACGATCCCCGGTTGGATCGCCTTCGAGAAGACCCACCGTGCCGCCCGCACCGGCCGCAACCCGCAGACCGGCGAGGCCATCGAGATCGCCGCGAGCGACTCGGTCAAGGTCAGCGCCGGCTCGAAGCTCAAGGCTGCCGTCAAGTAAGACTGCTCCCGCGCCACGAAAGGGACGGCTTCGGCCGTCCCTTTCGTCGTTCCCGGCCTGCGATGGGCCCGTGGTCGGTCCTCCACATCCAGGAGGCGCGGATCGCCCTCCACAGGTCGCCCTGCTCGATTCCGTGGCCGGGTGGGGCAGCGCCTAGGCTTGACGGGTGAATCGGATCGCGCGCATCGCCGGCCCCGCCGTGCTGCTGCTCGTCGGGTTCGTGTCACTCCTCGTCGCCCTGGTCATCGGGGGTGGCGCGAACGCCGCGCTCATCGCCGACCCTGGTGCCGTCGTCCGGTTCGGCTTGCCGATCGCCCGACTGGTGGTCGACCTCTCCGCCGCGGCCGCGATCGGTGGTCTCGCGCTCGCGACCGTCGGGCTGTCCCGCACCGCGCCCGAGTGGAACCGCGCGATCGACGTGGCCGCCGGTGCAGCGGGCGTCTGGACCGTGTCGTCGGCCGTGACGACGTTCTTCACCTTCCTCAGCGTCGCCGGCTCGAGGATCAGCATCGACGAGCAGTTCGGGCAGTCGATGGGGGTGTTCCTCACCGGGACGGACCTCGGCCTCGCGTGGCTCGTCACCGTCCTCGTCGCCGCGGCCGTCACGGTGCTGTGCTTCGCCGTGCGCTCCCGCGGGATGGTCGCCCTGACCGCGGGGGTCGCGATGATCGGGCTCGTCCCGCTCGCCCAGCAGGGGCACGCCGCGGGCACGGCGAGCCACGACGCGGCAGTCACCGCACTCGGGCTGCACCTGGTCGGCGCCGCGCTCTGGGTCGGCGGACTCGTGCTGCTCGTGCTGTTGCGCCCGGTGATCGACGGCGACCGCCTGGCCGTCGTCGTCGGGCGGTACTCGAGCATCGCGCTCGGGTGCTTCGTGCTCGTCGCCGTGTCCGGTGTGGCCTCGGCGCAGATCCGGGTCGGGGCGCTCTCGAACCTCTTCACCGCGTACGGCGTCCTGGTGCTCGTGAAGATCGCGGCCATCGTCGCGATGGGTGTGCTCGGGGTCGTGCAGCGTCGACGGGCGATCCGCGCGCTCAGCACCGCCCCCGAGCGCCGTCGTCCGTTCTGGTTCCTGATCGTGGCGGAGCTCGCCGTGATGGGCGTCGCCAGCGGGTTCGCCGCGGCACTCGGCCGCACCGCGACCCCCGTCGACCAGGTCGCGCTGAGCAAGACCACGAACCCGTCGCCGGCCGAGTTGCTGACCGACGACGCCCTGCCGCACGCTCCGGGTGCCTGGGGATGGCTGACGGCGTGGAACATCGACCTGTTCTGGCTGATGGCCGCTGTCCTGCTCGCAGCGACCTACACCGCCGGCATCGTCCGCCTGCGTCGCGCCGGTGTGCGCTGGCCCGTGCGCCGGACGGTCGCCGCCGGCATCGCGATCGTCTCGCTCGTCGTCGCGACCTCGGGCTCGCTGCACACCTACGACCGCTTCCTCGTGTCCGCCAACGTCGGGTCGCACGTGCTCCTCGGGCTCGTCGTGCCGGCGCTCGTCTGGGCGTCGGCACCCGTGCAGCTCATCCGTGCCGCCGTCCACCCCCGCGACGACGGCAGCACCGGTGTCCGCGAGTGGACGGGCGTCCTGGTCGACAACCAGGCGGTGCGGTACCTCGTGCAGCCGTTCCCGGCGTTCCTGTTCCTGGCGGCGGCGTGGTGGGCGTTCTTCGTGACCGACGCACTTCGGTGGTCGGTCAGCGACTCGACGGGCCGCACCGTCATCGACGTCGGGTTCCTGCTCGTCGGGCTCCTCGCCGTCCCCACCCTGCTCACGCCGATCGCGGTCGGCGCCCGGCGCGCTTCGATGCCCGCGGCGCTCGTCCGGATCGCCGGGGCGGTCGTCGTCGCGGCCGGACTGGTGTCGCTCGGCATCGCGATGCGCGGGCCGCTCGGGCTCCTGCAGGCGTCGTGGTTCGGCGCGATGGGCCGGACGTGGGGACCGGATCCGCTCGTCGACCAGGCCCGCGCGGGCACGCTGCTCGTGGTCGCCGGTGTCGCCGTCGTCGTGACCGTCGTCGTGGTGGTGCTGGTCCGGGTGCGCCGCGCCGTGGCGGAGCCCGCCGTCGACGGACCGCTCAGCGACGACCGGGTGGCGACCCGATGAGCGTCGAGCTCAGTGCCGAGCAGCGGGCCGTCTTCGAGTACATCGAGCACACCCGCGACCACGTGTTCATCACCGGGCGTGCGGGGACGGGCAAGTCGACGCTCCTGAACCACCTGTCGTGGAACACCGAGAAGCAGGTCGTGATCTGCGCGCCGACCGGTGTCGCGGCGCTGAACGTCGGTGGGCAGACGATCCACTCGCTCTTCCGCCTGCCGATCGGGCTCATCGCCGACGCCGAACTCCGGCAGGGGCCGGACACCCGCAAGCTCCTCAACACGATCGACACCCTCGTGATCGACGAGGTCTCGATGGTGAACGCCGACCTCCTCGACGCGATGGACCGCTCGCTGCGCAAGGCCCGCGGGCGCCAGTTCGAGGCGTTCGGCGGCGTGCAGGTGGTCATGTTCGGCGACCCGTACCAGCTGCCGCCGGTGCCGGGCGACGGGGACGAGCGCGCGTACTTCACCGACCACTACCGCTCGATGTGGTTCTTCGACGCCAAGGTCTGGCTCGAGGCGGAGCTCAACATCGTCGAGCTCGCGACCGTCCACCGGCAGCGCGACGACGCCTTCGCCGCGATGCTGACGGCCGTGCGGCACGGGCGGGTGACGGCCGACGTCGCCGGGCAGCTCAACGCGGCGGGCGCCCGGCCCGCGCCGGACGACGCGATCACCCTGGCGACCCGGAACGACACCGTGGCACGCATCAACAAGGCCGCGCTCGACCGGCTGCCCGGCAAGGTGCGGACCGCGCGGGCCGACGTCAACGGCGACTTCGGCGGACGGAACTTCCCGGCGGACGAAGCCCTCGCGCTGAAGCCCGGCGCGCACGTGATGTTCCTGCGCAACGACCCCGACCAGCGCTGGGTGAACGGCACCCTCGGGGTCGTGCAGACGATCCGCGACACCGTGTGGGTGGACGTCGACGGGGAGTCGTTCGAGGTCCAGCCGTCGGTGTGGGAGAAGTTCAAGTACTCCTACGACGCCGACAAGAAGGAACTCAAGAAGGACACCGTCGGCGAGTTCCAGCAGTTCCCGCTCCGGCTCGCCTGGGCGGTGACGATCCACAAGTCGCAGGGCAGCACCTACGACCGGGCGGTGGTCGACCTCGGCAACCGGGTGTTCAGCGCCGGGCAGACGTACGTGGCGCTGTCACGGCTGACCTCGCTCGAGGGGCTGTACCTCACGCGTCCGCTGCGGCCGCAGGACATCATCGTGGACCTCGACGTCCGGCGGTTCATGTCCGAGGCGCCCCGGGTGGTCGCGACGGAGCTCGAGGCGGCTCCCGCTCCCGCCCCGGACGCCGACGACGGCGACTGACCCGCCCCCGCGCGACGGCCCAGGCGCGCGACGGCCCGGACGTGCGACGGCGCGGGCGCGCGGCGGCGCGGGCGTGCGACGGCTCGGACGCACGACGGCCCGGGCGTGCGACGGCCCGGACGTGCGACGGCCCGGACGTACGACGCCCCGCCGGCCACGAGGGGCGGGCGGGGCGTCGGGATGCGCGGGATGCGCGGGATCAGGCCCGAGCGGTGTCCGCACGCAGCGCGCGGAGGTTCTCCTTGTCGGCGCCGAACGCCGTGAGGAGCAGGATGACACCGACGATCGCGTGGAAGACGTTGTCGGTCGTGTTGAGCGCGAACACGTTCGCCGAGGTGTTCACGAACACGAACCCGTAGACCGCGAGCACGACGAGGACGGCGCCCACGAGGACGTTCGCGTTCCGCGACCCGATCGTGTTGCCGAGCCCGACGATGAGCAGCACGGCCGCGAGCAGGACCCACAGCAGTGCCAGCGGCGGGTTGACGCCGAACGCGTTCCAGAGCATGCCGCCCTTGCGGCTGAAGAAGCCGGGGTCGCCGTCGGCGGCGAAGAAGAACCCGAGGATGCCCCAGATGAGGAGCAGCGCGCCCACGGTGAGCGCGAGACCGCGGTTCGGGGAAGCGGTGATGCTCGGTTCCTTGATGGCCACTTCGGTTTCCTCCTCGTACGCAGCCGACGCCGTGTACGTCGGTCCGGCGATGCGCGCCGGTGCGTTCGCCCGCGCGCGGCCGGTCGGTGCGTTGTCGGATCCGAAGGTCGCTGTCCCGCGGTTCCCAGGCTCCGACCGGCGTCCCAACGGTATCGTGTCGGACCCCGACCGTCCGAATCGCACGCGCGTGAACAGGCGTGCGACGACACCGACGACCAGCACCCCGAGGAGGACCAGCCCGGTGACCCGAACGCCCGAACGCAGCGCACCCGAGTCGCGTGGACCGAGCGTCTCACGGCGGTTGCGGTGGGGACTGTTGTCGGCTCTGGGGTTCGTGATCGTGCCTCTCGTCTACGCGGTGGCGGTGCTGACGCCGGTGGGGCAGCGGGTCGAGGACGCCGCACTCGGCGGGGTCCGGGAATCCGACCTGTTCTCGTCGGACACTGCCCTGAACGTCATCTCGGTACCGGTGATCCTGTTGCTCGTGGTCGTGATCGCCGCCGTCGCGCTCGCTCGGCGCCGGCTCGCAGTGGGGCTCGGAGCCGGTGTCGTCGTGCTCGCTTCGGCGGCCACCTCGACGCTCGTCAAGCGTATCGCCGAGCGCCCGGAGATCGCCCAGTCGACCACGCCGAACTCGTTCCCGTCCGGTCACGCCACGATCGCCCTCGCCGCCCTGTTCGCCGTGCTCATGGTCACGCCGCGTCGGTTCCGCCCGCTCGTCGTGATCGTCGGCGCCGCCTACGCGGTCTTCGTCGCGAACCAGACCGTGGTCTACGGCTGGCACCGGGTCAGCGACATCATCGGCGCGTGCGCGATCGCGCTCTTCTGGGTCGGGGCCGTCCGGGCGTTCGGACCACGGGTCGACCGTGGCGCGCGCGGCGACCGCGACGGCCACCGCGGTCCGCGTCGGTTGGTGACCTGGGTCCTCCTCGTCGCCACCGGGGTGACGTTCCTGGTCGGTGTCGCGGCGCTCGTGTACGGCATCTCGGGCGGGGCACACGACCACGGTGCGATCCTCGTCGCGGGCCGGATGGCGTCGAGCGCGAGCGTGCTGGCCGTCGTGACGATCGTGTGGATCGCCGACGGCATGCACCACGCGGCGCGGACGGACTCCGAGGCGCTCCCCGGCCGGTAGCCATCGCATCCGTAGGGGTTACAGGCCTGTAACGCCTCCGGACCGGACGACCGTTGGCCGACTAGCGTCGTCCACACGCCGGCCTCGGGAGCCGTCGTGGACGGGGAGCACATGCGGGTGGAGCACACCCCGACGCGGGCACGTCGGGTCCGTGGCACCGTCGCCGCTGCCCTCGGGGCGCTCCTCGTCGCCACCGGGGTGCTCGTCCCCGCGACCTCCGCATCCGCCATGACCCAGGTCGGCGCGCCACCGACCGCACTCCCGGGTGACACCGTGACGGTCACGGTCCGGAACACCACGGGTGGAACCGGCAACTGGACGATCCGAGCGCCGGAGCACACCCGGATCGTGGGTGCCGCCACCCAGCCCGGCACCGGCCTCAACCCGTTCACGTGCACGCCGTCGGCCGATGGCACGACGGCGGCCTGCGGGAACCTGTTCTGGGGCGCTCCGAACACCGTGGACGTCCGCCTGGCCGTCGACGACGACGCCCCACTCGGACTCACGAGCGGTTGGTCGGAGATCGACCCGGTCGATCCGCGAGCGTCGATGTCGATCACGGTCGTCGCACCCCCGGCCCCCGCTGCCCCCTCCATCACCGCCCCGCCCGCGGGCGACGAGTCGATCGCGACGCAGCCGACGATCACCGGCACGAAGGTGGCCGGTGCGGCGGACACGACGGGAACGACCCTCGCGGCCACGATCGACGGCGAGCCGCTGTGCACGGTCGACCCGGCGACGACCCCGGACTGGTCGTGCACGCCGACCGAACCGCTCGCGGTTGGCGAGCACACCGTCAGTGCGACGCAGACGGACCGCTTCGGGCAGGTCTCCCCGGCGGCGACGAGCACGTTCACCGTCCTGGCGCCGGCCGGCCTCAGCGTGACCCAGGCCGGCGCGACGCAGCTCTACGCGCGCTTCCCGGCGATCCGGACCGTCACACTGGCGAACACCGGCGAGGGCGAGGCGAGAGGCGTCCTCCTCACCGCCGACACGGGCGGCCTGCAGGTCCCCGTGTGCGAGCTCGACGGCGCCACGATCGACTGCGCCGGCCTCGCCGCCGGGGTCGACCTCGGCACGATCGCTCCCGGCGACCGGCACGTCCTCCGGCTGACGGTCGCCGCCCGGTCCGGGACCGCCCCCGCGTCGGCGTTCACCGTCACGGCCCGGGCGTCCTCCACCACCGCGGCCGTCTCGCCCGTCGAGTCCGGCAGCACCCTCCGCACGATCGCTCCCGGAGCGCCGGTGATCACCGCTCCGGGCAACCGCACGTCGACGACGGACCGCACACCCGAGGTCCGTGGCCGCGGCGTGATCCCGAACGCCGTCGTGACCGTCCGGCAGGGCGGGACCGTGGTCTGCACGGCCACCGCGACGCGCGCCACCTCCTTCGCCTGCACGCCGGAGCGCGCATTCGCCCTCGGTGCGGTCGCGCTGACGGCGACCCAGACGTACGGGGGCGTCGAGTCCGCGCGCGCGTCGACCGCCTTCACGGTGACGGTCGCGACACCGACCCCTCCAGGAGGCGCGGGTGGCCTCCCCGGCACCGGCGGCGGTTCCACGGGCGGTCCCGGCGGCGCCGGTGGCGGGACCGCGCCGGCCGCGCCGAGCACGCCCGGCAGCCCGAGCACGGGAGCCGGGAGCGGTTCCGGCGCCGGCCAGGGGGTCGGGTCGGGAGACGTGGGCGGCAGCACCGGTCCGTCGTCGCCGCCCTCGACCACACCGCCCGCGCCGGGGGAGAGCGCCGGCAACGGCAACGGCAACGGCAGCGGGGGCGGCGGCGGCACCGGCGGTGCTGGCGCGGGCAGCGGGGGTACGGACGACGGTCCGCTCGCGATGGACCTCCGCTTCGGCACGCAGCGCATCGTGCCCGGCACCGCGGCCGACATGCGGGGCACGCTCGGCCCGAACGCCTCCGGGGCGACCGTCGCGATCACGTTCGAGGCCCGGATCACCACCGGTATGGTCTACCGGAACGTGAACGTCGAGGTCGACGACTCCCCGCTCGACTGCACCGTCGCCACGAGCTCGTTCTCGTGCATGATCCCGCTCGACCCCGGGCAGCAGGTGGACGTCGACGTCCGGGTGTACGCCGACCCGGTGAACGCGCCGGACACCGCCGTCCAGCAGATCTCGCTCGCGTCGAACCGGGCGTCGCAGTCCAACGCGATGACGGTGACCACGGCCGTCGCGAAGGGCGAGACCGAGGCGTCGCAGCTGTCCGACCAGATCACGACCTTCAACGCGACGGAGTTCCCCGGCGCGATGGTGCCGCTCCTCGCGATGCTGCTCTTCGCGCTCGCCGCGACCGTCGTCGGCCAGCGGGCGACGAGCGGCCCCGCCGCAGCGGCGACCGCCTCGCCGACCGGGGCCGGTCCGTCGGACCCGAGCCGCGCCTCCAGTCCGACCGCCGCACCGAGCGGTCCGACCGCCGCACCGAACGCTCCGACCGCCGCACCGACCGGTCCGACTGCCGCACCGAGCGGTCCGACCGGCCCCGCCACCGACCCGAGCCGACCCGCCACCGACCCACCGTCCGGGAGCAACCGATGACCCACACGACCGACGCCCCGACCGACGCACCCGGCGCACCAGGTACCCCGACCGCGAAGCGCACCCGCAGGAACCCCGCGCCGGTCATCCTGCTCGTGGCGGTGGTGCTCCTGGCCGTGTACTACGTCGTGATCGGCCTCTCCGGAGCGCTCAAGACGACGACCGCCGTCCCGGTGAGCGGGTCGAACAGCCAGTCCGGCGACTACATGACGCTGCGGATGAGCGTGCAGGACGTCGACCTCTCGAACCGGGTGATGCAGGCGAACGTCCTGCCGATCCCGCACGGCTCGTTCGAGGGCGAGAAGGCCGGCGAGATCTCGCAGCCGCTCCGCATCGAGGTCTCGAGCGGCGGGGTGACGACGAGCGTCGTGACGTTCCCGGGGCAGTCGGTGGTGGACGCGACCTCGTTGACGCTGACGCTCGACCGCGGCGACACCTCGTACCCGTTCGACCAGCCGTTCGCGAACTTCCAGCTGAGCGTGCAGGACGACGACTCCGGGGACGCCGTGCCGTTCGAGGTCGACATGTCGAACTCCGCCCGGCCGTGGGTGATGAACGCCGAGCGGAGCGCCGCCGAAGTGCAGAGCGACCGCACCCTCGTCCCGATGCAGATCGACGGGCACCGGGACACCCTGAGCGTCGTGATCGTGTCGTTCTACATCATGGCGATCCTCTTCACGACACTGATGGCCGTCGTGACGATCGGCAGCGCGATCCTCCGGCGGAAGCTCGAGTTCGCGAACGTGATCTGGCTGAGCGCCACGCTGCTGTCGTTCCCGGCGCTCCGGTCGGCGATGCCCGGCGCCCCGCCGATCGGGACGACGCTCGACTTCGTCTTCCTCTTCCCCTGCCTGGCGCTGGTGGCGATCATGTTCGTGTGGACCGGTGCGTACATGCTGTGGCGGGAGTCGAAGGTGCTGCGGAACCGCGTGCTGGACGACGACGCCGCGTAGTCGCCGCTGGCGGGAATGCCTCGGCCTGCGCTACGTTGTACCGAGCAAGTCGATGCAAACGCATCGAAATCGCAGGCGGAGGGACTCCGCGGAAGGCGGCGCATCATGCAGTTCGGCATCTTCACGGTCAGTGACGTCACGACCGACCCGGTCACCGGCCGGACCCCCGACGACACCCAGCGGGTCCGCGACATCCTGACGATCGCCGAGCACGCCGACCAGGCCGGACTCGACGTCTTCGCCACCGGTGAGCACCACAACCCGCCGTTCGTCGCGTCGAGCCCGACGACGATGCTCGGCTACCTCGCCGGACGCACGAAGCACATCACGCTCTCGACGTCGACGACCCTCATCACCACGAACGACCCGGTGCGCATCGCCGAGGAGTACGCGATGCTCCAGGTCATCTCCGACGGCCGCATGGACCTCATGATGGGCCGCGGCAACACCGGGCCGGTCTACCCGTGGTTCGGGCAGGACATCCGCCAGGGCGTCAACCTCGCGATCGAGAACTACGCGCTCGTCCGCCAGCTCTGGGAGAACGACGTCGTCAATTGGCAGGGCAAGTTCCGCACGCCGCTGCAGGGCTTCACCTCGACCCCGCGTCCGCTCGACGGTGTCGCGCCCTTCGTGTGGCACGGGTCGATCCGCACACCGGAGATCGCGGAGCAGGCCGCCTACTACGGCGACGGATTCCTCCACAACAACATCTTCTGGCCGATCCAGCACACCGAGCAGATGGTGGGCCTGTACCGCCAGCGCTTCGAGCACTACGGGCACGGCCGCGCCGACCAGGCGATCGTGGGGCTCGGTGGCCAGTTCTTCGCGCGGAAGAACTCGCAGGACGCGATCGACGAGTTCCGCCCGTACTTCGACAACGCCCCGGTCTACGGGCACGGCCCCTCGATGGAGGACTTCACCGAGCAGACCCCGCTCACGGTCGGTTCGCCGCAGCAGGTGATCGACCGGTACGCCGCCATGAAGGACCACGTCGGGCACTACCAGCGCCAATTGTTCCTCGTCGACCACGCCGGGCTGCCGCTCAAGACGGTGCTCGAGCAGATCGACATCCTGGCCGAGGACATCGTCCCCGAGCTGCGGAAGATCAACGAGGAGGGCCGCCCGGAAGGCGTCCCCTCGAACCCGCCGTCGCACGCCGACCGCGTGGCCGCGGCGATGGCCGCCGGCACCTTGGGCAGCGACCACGTCGCCGCCGAGGACGAGTGGACGGGTGCGTCCGTCTGATCGCGTGACCGCTTGACGGACTGGAGGCGCGGTGCCAGCTGGCACCGCGCCTCCAGTCCGTCTCAGGTCGCGTCTCGGGCCGCGACCGACCCGTCCGCGAAAGCGACAGTTGCCGGGGGCGGCGCGCGGTCGCTCCCGTCGAAGCGACACCGTGCCGCCTTTCACGGGCGGGATTCTGTCGCTTTCGCGGGCGGCGCCGCGGCGCCTGCGCGGGCCGCGGCCGCGGACGGGCGCGTCGGGCCGGCCGGGCGGGCCGGGACGAGCTTCAGGCCGATCACGCAGCCGACGATCCCGGCGATGAGCAGCAGGCGGAGTGCGGTCACGGGCTCCGCGCCGGTGGCCATGCCCCAGAGGACCGTGAGGGCCGCTCCGGTCCCCGTCCACACCGCGTAGGCGGTGCTGATCGGGATGTGCTTGAGCACGTACCCGAAGGCGCCGAGGCTCACCACGATGGTGATCGCGAAGACGATCGTCGGACGGGGCTCGGTGAAGCCGTCGCTCGCACCGAGGGCGGTGGCCCACACGGTCTCGAGCGCGGCGCTGACGAACAGGACGATCCACGGCACCTCAGCTCACCACCTTCAGGCCGACGACGCAGGCGACGAGCCCGAGCACGAGGGCGACCCGGGCGACGGACGCGGCCTCCTGCCTGCGGAGGATCGCGACGATCACGGTGAGCGATGCGCCGATGCCGACCCAGACGGCGTAGGCGGTGCCGACCGGGATCTCCTTCATGGCGAACGCCAGACCCACCATGCTGAGTGCCATGCCGACGACGAACACGATCGTCGGCACGACCTTCTTGAAGCCGTTCGATGCGCTCAGTGCAGTGGCCCACACTGCCTCGAGCACGCCCGACAGGACGAGGACTGTCCACGCCATGACGGTCTCCCTTCGATCTCGTTCCGCAAGTCGCACGACTGTGCGACAACGAACTCCACGGTAGCACGAACTCGTACGACTGTGCGAGTATTGGCCCGTGGCCAGGAGCATCGACATCGAGGAACGACGTCGCTCCGTGTCCGAAGCGGCGTGGCGGGTCCTCGCCCGTGACGGCCTCGGCGCGCTGAGCGTGCGGAACGTCGCGGCCGAGGCCGGGCTGCCGCCGAGCACCGTCCGCTACGTCTTCCCGACGCAGTCGAGCCTGCGCGAGCACACCATCACGCTCGTGTTCGACCGCACCCGGGAACGGATCGCCGCGATCCCCGAGGGGCTGCCGACCCGCGAGCGAGCGCACCAGCTCCTGCTCGAGCTGCTGCCCCTCGACGACGAGCGGGTCATCGAGCTCGAGGTGTACCTGGCGCTCGCGAACGCGGCCCTCACGGACGCCGAACTGCGGCCGGCGCTCGACCTGGTCGTGGTCGAGATGCGGGAGTGGAGCGAGGAGGTGCTCGAGCTCGTGGGCGTCCCGGCGGCAGACCGCGAGTACGAGGTCCGTCGGCTGCACGCGCTGATCGACGGGCTCGCGATGCACCTCGTGCGGCTCGCCCCGGGGGAGTCGGGCGACTGGGCGATCGACGTGCTCGACCGGCACCTCGACGAGCTCGCGCGGCGCTCACCGTAGGAGCGCGCGAGCGGCCTATCCTTGCCCGGTGACGACGACCACGCCGCCGCAGCAGCGCCCCACCGCCGCGTCCCGCTCCCGGAGCCTCACCGGCCCCGGGCTGGTGCTGCTCGCCGTCGCCGTGCTGCTCGGGATCCGCCTGCTCTCGCCGGCCGTCGGCACCGCGGGTCTGCCCGACGTCGTGCAGGACTTCCTCACGCTCGCGATCAGCGTCGTCGTCGAGTCCCTGCCGTTCGTGGTGCTCGGCATCCTGCTGTCCATCGTCGTCGAGGTGTGGGTCCCCGTCGGCGCGCTCGAGAAGGTCCTGCCGCAGCGCCCGATCCCGCGCCGGGCCGTGATCTCCCTGATCGGCATGCTCTTCCCCGTGTGCGAGTGCGGGAACGTGCCCCTCGCCCGCGGCCTCATGATGCGCGGCTTCACGCCCGCCGAGGCCGTCACCTTCCTCGTCGCCGCCCCGATCCTCAACCCGCTCGTGATCATCAGCACCGCCCAGGCGTTCGGGTGGTCCGGCTGGATCCTGCCCGTGCGCATCGTCGGCGGCTTCGTCATCGCGAACCTCGTCGGCTGGATCGTCGCCGCGCACCGTCGTCCGACCGAGCTGCTGCTGCCCGCGTTCGAGGCCCGCTGCCGAGCGGCCGTCGGCGCCCCTCGGTCCCGGAACCGCTGGCGGGACAGTGCCGCGCAGTTCGGCGGCGAGACCGCGACGATGATGCCCGCGCTGTTCGTCGGCGCCGGGCTCGCCGCAGCGATCCAGGTCGCCGTGCCCCGGTCCACGCTCGTGTCGATCGGCGCGAACCCCGTGCTCTCCGTCGCGGCGATGATGCTCCTCGCGATGACGGTCTCCCTGTGCTCGAACGTCGACGCCTTCTTCGCGCTGTCCTTCGCGTCGACGTTCCTCCCCGGGTCGATCACCGCGTTCCTCATCATCGGGCCGATCATCGACGTGAAGATGATCGCCCTGCTCCGGACGACGTTCCGTGCGCGCTTCCTGGTGCTGCTCGCCGTCGTCTGCGTCCTGTTCGCCGCGACCGTCGGGTTGGTGATGAATGTCCTCGTCTGAGTCCCGCCTGTCGTCGTCCCTCGGCCTCGGGTCCGTGCTCGCGGTGGCGCTGTGCACGCTGTGGCTCGCCCTCGCCGGGCACCTCGACCTGTACATCAACCCGCGCTACTCGGTCTTCACGGTCGTGCTCGCGGCCGTCGCGGTGCCCGCGTCGATCGCCGGCCTGGTGGTGACCGCGCGCGGACACGGGCACGATCACGACGAGGGGCACGACCACCGCTCAGGAGGCGCGGCTCGCCGCACACGGATCGTCCTCAGCGGCGTGGCCGCCCTCGTCACCGTCGGGGTCACCGCTGCCATGCTGGTCCTGCCCCCGACGACGCTGTCCGCCCGCACCGCGCAGCAGCGGAGCGTCGACTCGGCGACCCTGTCGAACGCCACCGGGTCCCAGGCCGCGGTGTCCCTGCTCGGCAGTACCTCGGTCGACACCTCCGAGTACGGCGTCAAGGACTGGGCCGCCCTCATCCGGCAGACGACCGACACCACGTCGCTCGTCGGCAAACGGGTCGACCTGACTGGCTTCGTCGTCCCGGGCGCGGACGGGTCCTTCACCCTCACCCGGTTCGTGATCAGCTGCTGCGCGGTGGACGCCCAACCCGTCGGGATCGGGGTCGACACCGACGGGACGGTCCCGGGCCAGGGCGCGTGGGTCCGGGTCCGCGGAGCCCTCGCCGCCAACCCGGACCAGTCGGCCGACGCCCGCATCGTCATCCGCGCCGCCACGGTGCGGGGCGTCGAGCAGCCCGAGGACCCGTATGAGTACTGAGCTGCGAGAGCGCCCCCGGAACCGCTTCCGCCGTCGCCTCGTCGCGACCGTCCTGGTGTTCGTCGTCGTCGGCAGCGCCGCGGCGGTCGTCGGGTCGCAGCAGGGCCCACGGCTGCGCGACGTGTCGTACGACGCCTCCGGCCTGGTGTCCCGACCGGCACAGCGCGTGATCCTCACCGCGAACCAGGCGATCGAGCGCGTGTCGGCGCAGGACGTCCGGGTCAGTCCGGCAGCGGCGCACACCGTGACGTCGAGTGGCAACACCATCGCGGTCGAGTTCACCGGACCCCTGGCCTACGACCGCTCGTACGAGATCTCGGTCGCGGGCGTCCGGGCGCCGGGGCAGCGCGCGACCGCCGACCTCCGCACGTCGATCCGCACGGGCAGCACCGACGTGCTCGCGCTGGTCCCGGGTGCCGCCGGGAGCGAGGACCGCATCGTCCGCCGGTCCCTCGACGCCGGGGGCGCGACGACGGTGTACGAGGGCACCGGCATCTCGGAGTACGTCCGCCTCGGCCGGTCGCTCGTCGTGGTGAGCGGCACGGACGCCGGGTCGTCGGTCGACATCGTGCCGCTCGCCGGCGGGGTGCAGGACGAGGACCTCCCGGTCGAGCACCTGACGCTCCCGACCGCCGAGGGACGCGTCACGGCCCTGCACGCCGCCGACGACGGCGCCTCGTTCGGCTTCGAGTACGCCGACACGTCCACCGGCCAGTCGCGCAACGTCGGGCTCTACGTCGTCGACATGACGGGCACCCACCTGCCGACGGCGATCGACGCGAGCGGGAAGCCGAGGACGGGGGCGGTCCCGATGAGCGTCGGGCAGTGGGCCTACGTGCCCCGCACGGAGAGCGCCCTCGTCCGCACCGGCAGCGACGACCTCGTGCTCGTCGACATGAGCGGGCGGACCGACCCCGTCCGGCTGGGGAGCGCCACGTACCTGCACGGCTTCGTCGGCACCGGCACCACGGCGGTGGTCGAGACCGGCACGGGGATCGTCCGCCTCGACCTGACGGACGGGAAGCGCACCGTGCTGCAGGCACCGGCCGGCAGCACCGACGCGGCGTACCTCGGCCGGATCGCCCCGCTCACCGACGACGGCTACCTGCGGGTGGTGGGCGACGTGCGTGCCGACGGGACACTCGCGCAACGCATCGTGCGCGTGGAGGGGAGCCGCGCCTCCAGGCTGCCCGTCTCCGTCCCCGACGACGCGAGCGTCACGGCCGTCTGCCCGTCCCCGAACGGGCAGTTCGTCGCCGTGGCGACGAAGTCGGCCGGCGGCGTGCTCGTGAGCATCGTCGACGCGTCCTCCGGCGCGCTCGAGGCGAGCGTCGACGCCGGGTCCGTGGACTGGTGCACGGCGTTGCCGTCCGGCGACGAGGTCGGTTAGCGGCGGAGCGTCTGCTTCGGGTACTCCCCGAACCGCCGCAAGTACTCGCCCGAGAACCGGCCCATGTGCGTGAAGCCCCACCGGGCGGCGACGTCCGCGACGGAGACCTGACCGAGGTGGGCGGCGAGGAGGTCCTCGTGGGCGCGACGGAGGCGGACCTCGCGCAGGTACTGCATCGGCGACCGGTCGAGGGTGCGCTGGAACGCCTCCTGCAGCCCGCGGACGCTGAGGTCGGCGATCCGGGCGACGTCCGAAACGGTGAGGGGCTCGTGCGCGTGGGTGTGCAGGTACTCGACGGCGGCTCGGATGCGCGCGTTGCGGTGCTCGCCCCACCCCGGCGGGACCGCCTCGGCACGGAAGCGGTAGAGGTCGAGCAGCGCCGACGTCACCGCGCGCTGCGACTCGTGCCAGGCCAGCGAACCGCTCCCCGAGGTGCGGAGTGCCTGCACCGACGAGGCGACCGCTCCGCGCCACCGGGTGATGGCCGCGGCCGTCGGCGGTGTGGAGCGGTCGAAGTCGACGGTGTCGTCGACGAGGTACCGCTCGGACGCGACGTCGAGCACGAGGTCGCGGTCGAGGTGCACGAGCCGCTGGTCCCAGTCGCGGTACTCGACGTCGAAGCGGCGCTCGATCGGGAACAGCGTCGGGACACCCGGTTGCATCTGGACGGCGTCACCGCCGACGTCCACGGTGGCGGTGCCGGCGTCGATCCACTGCACGACGACCTCGCCCTGGACGGCGACGTCCCCGCGGAGGGAGCCGTGCATCTGCGACCGTCGGACGCTCATGCGCTCGTCGCCGATCCCGACGTAGCGGTACCAGTAGTCGCCGTCGGTGCGGCCGGAGTGCCAGGCGCGGCCGGCGTACATGCCGGCGAGGTCGGCGACTGCGGTGTCGGTGTCCGTCCCGGCGACGGACACGAGGGACGCGGGACCCTCGTCCGCCGTGCTGCTCATGGATCGAGTCTGGCGTGGGTGGCTGTGCCCGGCCCGTCAGCTGCGCCAGCCGGACGACCGGCTCGCGTTGTGGGGACAGACCTCGGGACGGACGGGAGGCGCGGTGCCAGCAGGCACCGCGCCTCCCGTCGCGTCGGTGGTCGCGTGCTACGCGAGCGTCGCCGCGTCGATCACGAAGCGGTAGCGGACGTCCGAGGACAGGACGCGCTCGTAGGCCTCGTTGATCTGGTCAGCGCTGATGAGCTCGGTCTCCGGCAGGATCCCGTGCTCGGCGCAGAAGTCGAGCATCTCCTGGGTCTCGCGGATGCCGCCGATCGCGGACCCGGCCCAGCTGAGCCGACGCGGGATCAGGGCGAACGCCGGGACCTCGAGCGGCTCGGACGGTGCGCCGACGTTGACGAGGGTGCCGTCGACCTTGAGGAGGCCGAGGTAGGCGCCCATCGGGATCTTCGCGGAGACCGTGTTGATGATCAGCTCGAAGGAGCTCGCGAGCTTCTCGAACGTCTCCGGGTCCTTCGTCGCGTAGTGGGCCGTCGCGCCGAAGCGGAGCGAGTCCTCCTGCTTGGAGGTGGTCTGCGACAGGACGGTGACCTCGGCGCCGAGTGCGACGGCGATCTTCACGGCCATGTGGCCGAGCCCGCCCATGCCGATCACGGCGACCTTCGAGCCGGGGCCGACGCCCCAGTGGTGCAGCGGCGAGTAGGTGGTGATGCCGGCGCAGAGCAGCGGCGCGACCTTCTCGATGTCGAGCGACTCGGGGACGCGGAGGACGAAGTCCTCGTTCACGACGACGGCCTGCGAGTAGCCGCCCTGGGTGATGCTGCCGTCGGCGGGGTCGACGCCGGCGTAGGTCTGGATGTTGCCCTTGAGGCAGTACTGCTCCTCGCCCTTGACGCAGTTCTCGCACTCGCCGCAGGAGTTCACCATGCAGCCGACGCCGACGCGGTCGCCGACCTGGTGCTTGGTGACGTTCTCCCCGACGGAGGTGACGTGGCCGACGATCTCGTGGCCGACGACCTGCGGGTACTGGATCTCGCCCCACTCGCCGCGGACGGTGTGGATGTCCGAGTGGCAGATGCCGGCGTAGGCGATGTCGATCTCGACGTCGTTCGGGCCGACGTCGCGACGGGTGATGGTGGTCTTGACGAGCGGCTCGGTGGCCGACGGTGCGGCGTACGCGTTGACGGTGCGCATGGTCTCCTCGTGGGTGGTGCGTCCGGGCCGGTTCCGGCCCTCCACCAGTGTGGTGGAGCGCGCCATCGGGTGGGAGGTCCCGTTGGGGCACCCCTGCACGGAATGCGGGCGTGTCGCGCGCGGGCGCCGGGCTCGCTGGGCGTCAGGCCAGGCGGGCGAGTCGCTGGCCGGCGATCCGGGCGAAGCGCAGCGGGTCGGCGAGGGCGTCGTCCGGCTCGCCCGTCGTCTGCGTGGCCAGCACGGTGAGCGAGGCGGCAGCGTCGAAGTCGTCGAGCGCGGCGTCGATCGCCCCGGCCACGAGCATCGCCCGGGCACCCGGTGCGTGCGTCGACGCGAGGGCGCGCACCACACTCGGCACCTTGCCGGCCGCGGACTGCCCGTCGTACCGGCCCTCGCCGGTGATCACGACGTCGGCGCCGTCGAGGAGCGCCGGCAGTCCGAGGACCTCGGCGACGGCGGCCGCTCCGCCCGCCAGCGTCGCACCCCAGGCGAGCAGTCCGAACCCGACTCCGCCGGCCGCTCCGGCCCCGGGGGTCGTCGGGTCGACGTCGGGGAAGCAGCGCGCCCAGTCGGCCAGCCGGGCGTCGAAGGCGGCGATCCGTTCCGGTGCGATGCCCTTCTGCGGGCCGAACACCGCGGCGGCGCCGGACGGTCCGAGCAGGGGCGAGGTCACGTCGGTCAGCACGACGGCGCCGTGCTCCGGCAGCCGGCGCATCCACGTGGTGTCGACGCCGGTGACGTCGTCGAGCAGCTCGGCCCCCTGACGCGGCCGCGGTGGGTGTTCGGGGACGGCGGGATCCCGGTGGACGAGTGCACCCAGCCCGATCAGGGCGTCGGCACCGCCGTCGGTCGAGGCGCTGCCGCCGATGCCGAGCACGAGCCCGGTCGCCCCGTCGTCGAGGGCGGCGGCGATCGCCTCGCCGAAGCCCCGGCTCGTCGCGGTGTCGGGCAGGACCTCGGACAGCAGGGGGAGCCCGCTCGTGGCGGCGAGCTCGACCACGGCGCGGCCGTCGGGCAGCTGCAGCCAGTGCGTGTCGACGGGGGTGCCGGCGGGACCGGTGACGGTGATCGGCACCCGGACGGTCAGCGGGATCGCCGTCTCGAAGGCGTCGAGCGTGCCCTCGCCGCCGTCCGCCATCGGTGCCAGGACGACCTCGTCGCCCGGACGTTCGGCGAGCCAGCCGTCGCGCACGGCCGCTGCGATCTCGGCCGCCGTCGCGGTCCCCTTGAACGAGTCCGGAGCCACCACGATGCGCACGGCACCACCGTAGCGGACGGCCGGCGCACCCCGGACGGCCCGCGCGCCCCGGACGACCCGGGCGCCTCGCGCGCCCCGGCGCACCGGACGGGCCGGGCGCCTCGTGCGCCCCGGACGGCCCGCGCGCCCCAGAATGCCCGGGGGCCTCGTGCGCCCCGGACGGTCCGGACGGCCCGCGCGCCCCGGGTGGTCCGGCCCGCTCGGACGGCAGCGGCGGTTCCGACGGCCGGACGCCCTGGGCGAGCGGCGCCGTCCGTCACCTGCATGGGACCCGCCATCGGCCAGCGTCGGTGACCGTTCTGGTTCGCGAGACCCGGGATTCGTGCACCAGAACGGTCACGGCCGAGACCGAACACGGACACCCACCCGCGGCGTGATCGGCCGCCGCGGGGTCAGGGGGTGGTGAGCGAGGCGAGGAAGAGCGCCTCGGCCAGGGCCATGTGCTCGATCTCGGACGGGTCGACGCTCTCGTCCGGGCCGTGCACGTTCGCCGCCGGCTCGGACACCCCGGCCAGGATCACCTCGACGTCCGGGATCGCCCGCTCGAGCGTCGCGCACAGCGGGATCGAGCCGCCGCCGCCGAGCGACCCGACCGGGGCCCCGTCGTACGCCTCCGAGAGCGCCGCGCGGAACGCCGCCGACGACGGACCGCCCTCGGCGCGGAACCCGGCGCCCACCCCGGTGACCCGAGCCGTCACCTCGACGCCGGCCGGTGCGCGACGCAGCAGGTGCGCGACGAGCAGCTCGCCGGCCGCCGCGGGGTCGACACCCGGCGGCACGCGGAGGTTCAGCGCGGCACCGGCGGTCGCCTGCACGGACGGCGAGGACCCCGCGACCGCCGGGGCGTCGATGCCCACGACCGTGAGGGCCGGGCGTGCCCAGACCTGGGACGCGGGGTCCGCCGAACCGATCGGCTCCGCTCCGTCGAGCAGCCCGGCGTCGGCGGCGAACCGGTCGGCGTCGTACGGCAGGCCGTCCCAGGTCTGCGAGGCGTCGAGGCCGACGACTGTGGTGTCGCCGACCTCGTCCCGGAGCGTGGCGAGGAGCGCGACCAGCACCGCGATCGCGTCCGGCGCCGCCCCGCCGAACATCCCGGAGTGCACGGTGCCCCGCAGCGCGCGGACCCGGAGCTCGACGAACGCGGTGCCCCGGAGCGTCGTCACGAGCGCCGGCACCCCGACCGCGGCGTTCCCGGCGTCCATCACGACGGCGGTGTCCACGTGCCGGAAGTCGGCGGCGTGCGACGACACGTACTGCTCGAGGCCGTCGGTGCCCTGCTCCTCCGAACCCTCGACGACCACGACGAGCCCGACCGGGAACGCCCCGTGCACGTCGAGCAGCGCCCGGAGTGCCACGAGGTGCGTGACGATCCCGCCCTTGCAGTCCGCCGCGCCGCGGCCGTACAGCCGCCCGTCCCGCGGTGTCAGGGTCCACGGATCGCTCGTCCAGGCCGCGAGGTCGCCCGCGGGCTGCACGTCGTGGTGCGCGTAGAGCAGCACCGTCGGCGCCCCGGCCGGCGCGGGGTGGGTCGCGATGACCGCCTGCGAGCCGTCCGCGGTGGTGGCGAGTCGCGCCTCCAGGCCGAGGTCGGCGAACGCGACCCGCACCGCCTCCGCGACCCGGTGGCAGTCGTCGAGCGACTGCACGGCGGGGTCGTGGACCGACGGGATCACGACGAGCGCGGCGAGGACGTCGAGCCCGGCGGGCATGCGGGCGCGGACGGCGGCGCGCAGCGGTGAGCTGCTCACGAGCGACCGATCTCCCAGATCCGGAACTCGCCGGACGCGTCGACCGACTTCGACAGCCCGGTCAGCGACCCCTGCCCGATGACGTTCTCCTGCCCGGCGAGCAGCGGGATGAGCGGCACCGACTCGGCGGTGTCCTGCTGGATCTGCTCGATCTGCTGCTTCCGCTGGGCCGCGTCCGGCTCGACGGCCTGCGACGCGACGAGGCCGTTCACCGTGGCGTCGTCGAAGTGGTTCGCGAGCAGGTTCACGTCGGTCGCGCCGTACGCCGGGGTCAGGTACGACGAGGCGTCCGGGTAGTCCTGGAAGAAGCCGAGCTGGAACACGGGGTACTCGCCCTTGCCGACGTTCCCGACGTAGGTGTCCCAGCTGGCCGACTGCAGGTCGACCGTGAACAGGCCGGTGTCCTCGAGCTGCTGCTGGATGAGCGCGTACTCGTCGTCGGAGCCCGAGCCGTAGTGGTCGGTCGTGTACTCGATCGGCAGCCGCACGGGAGTGGTCACACCGGCATCCCGCAGGATCGACTTCGCGTCGGCGCCGTCGTACGCGTCCTCGAACGCCTCGGCCGCGCCCTGGAACCCGTTCGGCACGATCGAGTACGCCGGGGTGTAGGTGCCCTGGTAGACGTCCTTCGCGATCGCCTCGCGGTCGATCGTCGCCGCGACGGCCTGCCGGATCGCCTGCTTCTGCGCGGCATCCTTCCCGGGCATCGTCTGCAGGTTGAAGGCCAGGAACCGGACCTCGCCGGAGTCGCCGTGCACGGTCTGCAGCGAGTCGTCCGAGGACAGCGACGTCACCTCGGTCGGGGTGAGCTGGCGGTAGGCGACGTCGGCGTCGCCCTTCTGCACGGCGAGCTTGAGGTCCGCGGACTTCGTGTACTGCTTGATCGTCACGCTCTTCGTGGCCGGCGCGTCGCCGTCGTACCGAGTGTTCGCGGTGAGGGCGATCGTCGCCTCGCCGTCCGCGGCGTCCTGCAGCGCGTAGGGCCCGGAGCCCACGACCCCGTCGTTCGCGTGCACCTTCGTCGCGGAGAACACCTTCGAGTCCACGATCGCCCCCGCCATGCTCGCGAGCACGTACGGGAACGTCTGGTCGTCGGCCTGCTTCAGGGTGAACGTCACGGTGCTGCCCGACGCCGACACCGACGCCATGTTGGCCAGCAGCGAGCCCGGGCCGTTCGTCGACCCGAGGGACACCTGGCGCTCGAACGAGAACACCACGTCCTTTGCGGTCAGGTCGTCACCGTTCGAGAACGTGAGGCCGTCCCGGATCTCGCACACGTAGTGCGTGCCGTCGGTGAAGTCGCAGGACTTCGCGACCTCGGGGCTGGTCGTGGTCTTCCCGGCGGGGTAGGTGAGCAGGTGCTGGTAGAGCTGCGTCTGCACCGTGTAGCTCCCGCGGTCCCAGGCGCCGGCCGGGTCGAGGGACGTCACGACGTCGGTGGTGCCGACGACGAGCCCGTCGACGGCGTCCGTGCCGGACGAGCCGGTGGACGCGCAACCGGTGAGCACGGCGGCGGCGGTGGCGGTGAGCGCGATGGCGCTGAGGAGTCGGGTCGTCATGGTCCTGAGGGAGTGGGGTGGTGCTTCGAGAGGGAGAAGCGGGCCGGGGGTGGTGGCCCGTCGGTCGCGAGGTCGGCGATCATGTCGCCGAGCAACGGCGCGAACTTGAAGCCGTGGCCGGAGAACCCGGTCGCGACCGTGACCGGACCTCGACGGTCGATCACGAAGTCCTCGTCGGGGGAGTTGTCGTAC
The DNA here is from genome assembly GCF_001865095.1 of Curtobacterium sp. MCBA15_013. Lineage (NCBI taxonomy): Bacteria > Bacillati > Actinomycetota > Actinomycetes > Micrococcales > Microbacteriaceae > Curtobacterium > Curtobacterium sp. MCBA15_013. The sequence continues at coordinate 292,863 of NZ_MJGQ01000045.1, forward strand.
AGGCAGCTGATGAACGTCGGCTTCGTCGCGTCGACCCCCGGCACGTACCGGGCGACGTACGCCTGCAGGCGCTCGGCCTCGGCGGGCACGGGAGTGAAGTCGCGGTGGTCGGGGTCGACCACGGGGCCGGTGCCGTGGAACCCGACCTTGACGCCCTCGCCCGGGGTCAGCAGGCCGTACACGTCGTCGCCGTCGGCCCAGTGCACGAAGCTCGGCCAGGCCCCGTCCGGCAGGCGGCTGGGGAAGTGGGCGGGCTGCTCCTGCGTGACACGGAGCGCCGGGAGGCGCGCCCCGCGTTCCGCGAGCAGGTCGCCCACCAGCGTGGGTGCCCACGACCCCACGGCCGCGACCACCGAGGACGTGCGGTGGGTGGACCCGTCGGACAGCGTCACGGTCACCTCGTCGCCGTGGTCCTCGAGCCCGGTGACCCGGGTGTCGAAGCGGAGGTCGGCGAGCCCCGTGCGGTCGGCCAGCGTGAGGAACACCTCGATCGCGCGGTCGGACCGGATCCGCCCCGCGGTCGCGTGCGTCAGGACGTGCCCCTCGAACGCGATGCCCGGCCAGCGCGCGGCGGCGGCGTCCGGGCTGAGGGTCTCGTGGGGGATGCCGGCGTCCGCGAGCGCCGTGGCGATGGCGTCGACGACCGCGGGCCGCCCGTGGTCGACGGCGCCCGTCCGGACGATCAGCTCCTCGCCCGCCGCGGCCTCGAGCGCCTCCCACAGTGCGAGCGCCCGGGTGGTCAGTGCGACGTACTCGGCATCGGCGTAGCCCTGCCGGAAGATCCGGGTGGCGCCGTGCGACGACCCCCGGTGGTGACCCCGCTCGTGCTGCTCGACGAGCACGACGCGCTCGCCGCGGAGCGTGAGGGCGTACGCGGTGGCGGCGCCGACGACCCCGCCGCCGATCACGACGTGCGTCGTCGTCCGGTCGCTCATGCCGTCGCTCCGGCTCGTCGGGCATCGGCCTCGCGTCGGGCCGGCATCATCGCCACGACGTCGGCCTCGCTCGGCGCACGGGCCGGGAAGCGTGCGGGGTCGTACCGGCTCGGGTCGCCGAGGGTGGTCGTCCCCGTGACGCTCAGCTCGGCGGCGATCCGGCCGAGACCGGGGCCGTGGGTGACGCCGGACTCGTTGTCCCCGCCGGCCACCACGAGCCCGGCGAGCTCGGGGACCGGGCCGACGATGAAGTTCCGGTCGGCGGTCATCGACACCACGCCCTGCGTCGGGGTCTCGTCCGCTCCGAGCACGCTCGCCGCCGCTGGGAGGAGCCGCGCGACGATCGGGTGCACGGAGGTCCGCACGGCGTCGAGCAGGTCCGTCCGGACGGGGCGGCGCGCGGGATCGGTGCCCCGGTCCGCGCCACCGACGTGCAGCGCCTCGTACCCGCTCCCGGCGCCGTAGGTCAGGCCGCCGCGGTGCTCCCGGATCCAGAGCCCTTCGAGCTCGGGGAGCATCAGGGTCGGCAGCGTGCCCGGCAGGCCGAACGGCTTCGTCACGAGGCGGCTCGCGACCACGCGCACCGTCGGGAGCTCGCGACCGAGGGGCGCGAGCAGGGCGTTCGTCCAGCTGCCGGCGGCGAGGACGACCCGCGCGGCGTCGATGACCTCGCCACCCGCGGTCCGGACGCCCGTGACGGAGCCGTCCCGCGCCTCCAGGCCCGCGACCGCGGTGTGCTCGCGGATCGCGACGCCCTTCGCCCGCAGCGCACCGACCAGCGCGGCGGCCGTGTCGGGCGCGCTGATCTGGATGCCGTCCGGGTGCAGGAAGCCGGCCGTCACGGCGGACGGGTCGAGTCCGGGGACGAGCTCGGCGGCCTCGGCCGGGGTGAGCGTCCGCGCACCGGCCGGGCGCAGCGGGTGGTCCTCGAACGGCGGGATGTGGTCCGCGCGGCCCTGTTCGGTGACCGTCAGCCAGACGTTCCCGTTGCGGCGGTAGCCCGTCGGACCGTGGCCGGACTCGGCCAGCCGACGGTAGAAGTCGACGCCGTACTGCTCGACGTCGCGTTCGGACTCGTTCCAGTACCAGGCGTACCCGGCTGCCCACTGGCCCACGAACCCGGCGCCGGCGGTCGTCGTGCCACCGGCGGCGGGGCCGCTGTCGACGAGGACGACGCGCTGCCCGAGGTCGGCGAGGTGCCACGCGGTGCTCAGACCGATGATGCCGGCGCCGACGACGACCGTGGGGGAGTCGGGGGAGGACATGACCAGATCGTAGTTGCCCGGCGTCCCCGACAGGTGTCGTGCATGACGCCGTGTGACGCCGGGCGGCCGTCAGCCGTCGAACGCGTCGAGCACCGCCGCGGCGGACCGTGCGACGAGGGCGTCGTCGTAGGCGGTGTCGGGGGCGTTGCGGGTCGTGAGGACGGCGATGACGATCGGGCCGCCGTCCGGCCGGGTCACGCGTGCGACGTCGTTCCGGATGCCGCCCGCGCCGCCGGACTTGTCGACCACCGTCCAGCCCTCGGGAGCGCCCGCGCGGACGAGGGTGTCGCCGGTGGCGTTGCCGCTCATCCAGTGCTCGAGCAGCGCGGTGTCGGAACGTCCGAGCGTCTGGCCGTCGAGCACCGTGGCGAGGGTCGCCGCGAACGCCGCCGGGGTCGTGGTGTCCTCGGTGCTGCCGGGCTCGATCGTGTTGAGGGCCGGTTCGTCGTGCACGACCTCGGTGGTGCGGTCCCCGAGCTCCGCCAGTGCTCGGTCGAGACCCGCGGGGCCTCCGATGCGGTCGAGGACGAGGTTCAGGGCCAGGTTGTCGCTCTGCCGGACCGCGGCCTCGGCGAGCTGGGCGACCGTCAGGCCGTCGGCGACGTGCGCGCTCGTGACGGGGGAGTGGCCGGCAGCGGTGGCGTCCGCCGCACTCCAGCGCACCCGCTCGTCCCGGTCGGCGCCGTGCACCGCGCGGAGGAACTGCGCCGCCGCGAACGCCTTGAGGGTCGACGCGTAGCCGAAGCGGCGGTCGCCGTTGTACGCGACGGTCTCGCCGGTGGTGGTGTCGGTCGCGACGACGCCGACCGTGGCGTCGTACTCCCGCTCGAGGTCGGCGAGGGTGCGGGCGACGGCAGCCCGGTCGGCGGCGGCGATGGTCGGGGTCGGCGAGGGCGTCGGTGCGGACGCGGGCGTGCGCGTCGGTGACGGTGCGGCCGCGGTGGTGCCCGGGCTCCCGCCGCTGCAGCCGGTCAGGGCGAGTGCGGCGACGATGCCGGCGATGACCAGGGGGAGAGCACGGCGCATGGCAGCACCCTGCCGCCCGACCCTGGTCACCTGCCGGGAACCGGTACCCCGACCCGCGCGACCGCGACCTCCGTCCCGACACGCCGTTCCCGCGCGAGCTCGATCACGCGGGCGGCGACGGCGAGGTCCTGCGCGCCGAGCCCGACCGAGTCGAACACGGTGACCTCGTCGTCCGTGGTCCGGCCCGGGGCACGCCCGGCGACGACCTCGCCGAGCTCAGCGGGGTGGAGGTCCTGCGGGACCGTCCCCTCGACGACGGCCTCGAGCAGGTCGCCGGACTTCGTCCATGCCGTCGCACGGCTGTCGACGAACAGGGTGCCGCGCGCCATCGCGGCGCCGTCGAGCTCCCGGTGGGTCGGGCGCGGACGTGCTCCGACCGCGTTCACGTGCTGGCCCACGTGCAACCAGGCTCCTCGGACGACGGGATCGACCGAGGGCGTGAGGGTGCAGAGCACGTCGGACCCCTCGACCACCCGACGGGCCTCGTGCACCACCCCGCACCGCCCGGCGACGTCCGGGCCGACGGCGTCGAGGAAGCGGGCGACCGTTCCCGACGAGCGCGACCAGAGGACGATCCGCTCGAACGGTCGCACGGCCTCGAACGCGCGGACGTGCTCGACGGCGAGGTTGCCCGCGCCGAGGATCCCGAGGGTCCGGCTGCCCGAGCGGGCGAGGTGCTTCGTCGCGACCACGGTGGTCGCCGCGGTCCGGGCCCGGGTGATGGCCATGCCGTCGAGGACCGCCACGCACTCGCCCGTCACCGACGAGGACACCAGGATCGTCGACCGCTGCGAGGGCAGCCCCCGTGCGCTGTTCTCGGGGATGTCGGCCATCAGCTTGACGGCGACGAGCCCCAGTCGGTCGGACCGCACGGCCATCGGCAGGAAGAGCGCGTCGTCGGCGCCGGTCAGGGCGACCGGAGCCGGCTGCTGCATCGCGCCGGTCCCGAGGTCGGCGTGGACGGCCTCCACGGCCCCGACGACGTCGACGGCGTCGATGAGACCGGCGACGTCGGCGGCGCCGAGGACGACGGTCACGACGCGGCGACGGCGGTCGAGGCGCCGAGCAGCTCCTCGAGCGACGGGGTGTGGGTCGTGAGCCCGCCGTCGAACAGGATGCGCATCCAGCGGTCGGAGGCGTCGCGGTCGACGACCGCGGTGTCCCAGACGCCCCCGGCGGCCATCTCGTCGGCGGCCCGCCGCAGCAGGGCAGCGTCCTTCTCCGGCCACCGGGCGGCGAGCACGGCCGCGATCTCGGCGTCGGCGTCGCCCGCGGTGATCTTGGCCATCGCGGCGGCGATGCCGTCGATGAACCGGTCGACCCGGTCGCCGAGCTCGTCGATGCGGTCCGTGCGCGTGTAGTAGACGCTGTTCGGCATCACGCCACCGGCGTCGAGGTGCCGGAAGACGATGGTGCCCCCACCGGCGGCGACGAGTTCCTGGGCGGAGACGAGGTCGAGGATGATCGCGTCACCGAGGCCGCCCTGGTAGAGCTCGATGAGCATCGCGGTGGAGAGGTCACGGACGAAGCGGGTCGCGGCGACGTCGAACCCGGCCTCGCGGACGAGTCCGGCGGTGAACTCGTACGGTGCGCTGCCGCCGGCCCCGGGCGCCAGGACGACCTTGCCGGCGAGCCAGTCCAGGGTGATCGGGGCGGTCTCGTCGCGGGCGACGATGGTCATCGGGAACCCGTGGTTGAGCTGTCCCACGACGGAGAGCTTCCTCGAGGTGCCGGCGTACATCGCGGGGACCCACAGGCCGCCGAGCGCGAGGTCGGCCTCGTGCGAGTCGATGTCGTCGAGCACGCCGGTCCACGGGTCGCACGCCTTCGCGGTGACGGCCAGGCCGCGCTCGGCGAACAGTCCGCCGACGTCGGCGACGTACTCGGGCAGGTAGTTCAGGCCGTTCGCGGTCGCCGAGATCTTCAGGGTGTCCATGGTGTTCTCCGATCGTGGGGTGGTGGGCCGGGATGTCCGGCCCACCGGGGTGGTGCGGGTGGTGCCGTCGGTCAGGCGGTGGAGGTCGAGAGGGCGTTCTCGTTGACGTCCTCGAGGGACCGCCCGCGGCTCTCGGGGGCGAAGCGCGACGCGACCACGAGCACCGCGTACATGACGGCGGCGAGTCCGAAGACACCGGCGAAGGCCCACGAGCCGTACAGGGCGATGGCCGCGAAGGGCATGACCGCTCCGGCGATGTTGCCGATGCCGTTGACGATCGAGGCGCCGGATGCGCGGATCGCGGTCGGGTAGACCTCGGCGGTCCAGGCGGCGAGCGTGGTGTTCGTCAGCATCGTGAAGAACTGGAAGAGGGCGCCGAGCACGAGGATCGCGGCGGTGTCGTTGCCGAACGCCGCGAACGCCAGGGCGGTGAGGCAGCCGAGGATGCCCGCGACGGCGATGAGGGGCCGGCGTCCGACGCGGTTGGCGAGGAGTGCCGCTGCCGTGCACCCGAGGAGCGAACCGATGTTCATGATCATCGTGTAGAGCAGGCTCTGCGACACCGTGTAGCCGCGCTCGACGAGCAGGGTCGGCATCAGGAAGTTCAGGGTGACCTGGACGCCGAAGGCCATCCACGACGCGACGCCGATCGCGATCGTCCGGCGGAGCACCAGCTTGTGGAAGACCGCGGCGGGCGAGGAGTGCAGCGCGACCGGGGGCAGGTCAGCCGGCGTCAGACGCACCGGGGGCGCGGTCTCGGCGGGCGGCGTGAGCGTGTTCGAAGCGAGGATCGCGAGCGATCGGTTCGCCTCGTCGACACGGCCCTTCGAGAGCAACCAGCGCGGCGTCTCGGGCAGCTTGCGGCGGTACAGGACGACGAACAGTGCGGGGATCGCGAGGATCACGAAGGTCCAGCGCCAGACGTGGTCGTCACCACCGAGCGGGACGGCCAGCGGCCCGAGCAGCAGCAGGAAGAGGCCGTAGGAGATGAAGTTGCCGATGCCGCCGGCACCGACGTTGATGGTCGCGATGAGACCACCGCGGTACTTCGTGGCCACCATCTCGGACAGCATCGCGATGCCGATCATGAACTCGCCGCCGACGCCGATGCCGACGATGAACCGACTGACGAGCAGCATGTCGAAGTTGAACGACACCGCGCTGAGCAGGCCGCCGAGCGTGTAGACGAGCAGGTTGAGGCCGAGCGAGAACCGTCGGCCGTACTTGTCGGCGAGCCAGCCGGCCAGGAACCGTCCGACCAGGCCACCCAGGACGGTGGCGGTGTTGATCGTCGAGAGCTGCACGTCGCCGATGGCGAGCGAGGCCTTGATGTTGGTGGCCATCGCGCCGACGGAGTTCTGCTCGAGCGTGTCGAAGAACTCCCCGGCGAGGATGAGCATGAGGACCCAGAACTGGGCCCGGGTGAAGCCGATCGAGTCGAGGGCGGATCCGATGCCGCCCTCGGGTCGGGCGGCGGACGCGGTTCGGGTTGGTGCGGTGGAGCGGGTGACAGCGGACATTCGTGACTCCAGCGGGGGAAGAGTGAGGGCGGTGCACCGTGCGGTCACTCTTTTGTATACGAAAAGCTGTTTCAGGCTGGTTTCGAACACGAGACGGTTCGTTACGGCTGCCTGTGTCACCCGGACATTCAAGCATTAGGGCCGACGTCAACCAAACCCCTCGTGGGGTTTCGTATACGTTCCTAGGGGTTCAGCGCCCGGTAGATCGCTTCGTCGCGGCGCAGGTGCTCGTCCATCAGCAGGCCCGCTTGCACCGAGGCGCCGCGCAGGATCGCGCCGGCGACGGCGGTGTGGTCATCGCTGCTCGACGCCACCTCGTCCTGCGTCACGCGCTCGAAGGCCCAGGCAGTCTGGTGGATCAGGTGGTCGATCATCGTCTCGAGTCGGCTGTTCCCCGCGGCGCGCGCCACCAGCCCGTGGAACGCGAACCGCGGCGACTGCGCGGCCTCGATCTCCTGGTCGGACCGTTCCTCGTGACCGACGGCGCGCAGCAGGTCGGCGCACTCGCCGCCCTGGCGACGAGCGGCGAGCTCGGCAGCCAGCACCTCGAGTCCGCGGCGGATCTGCATGAGCTCGATGACGACCTCGGTCGAGGAGTCGGCGACGCGGACGCCCTTGAACTTCTCGGACTCGACGAACCCCTCGGTCTCCAGCTGACGGAGTGCTTCACGCACGGGGACCCGTGAGACCCCGAAGCGTTCGGCCAGGGCGTCTTCCTTCAGGCGGGAGCCGCGTGGCAGCGTACCGGCGATGATCTCGGCCCTGATCGCCTTGAGGACAGATGCCGGCTTGGACTCCACAGCACGATGCTAGTTGGAGCGAGTGACGGGAATCGAACCCGCGCTACCAGCTTGGGAAGCTGGAGTTCTACCATTGAACTACACTCGCGCACCCCGCTCAGCGGGACGTCGCAAGCCTAGCGGATTCTGCGCTGGACGCCAGCCGAGTGCCCGCCGAGCGTGGCGCTGCCGACCCGCACCGCGCCTCCTGGCCGGACCCGTGTCTCCGCTGTGAGCCGGTCCGTCTGACGGACAGGTGTCGCCCCCGTGTGTACCGTCCAGGTGGATCGAGCGACCCGCGAACCCGAGGAGGACCCGGATGGTCAGACATCCCCTCATCGACGACGTGGTCGGCCCCGCGATCGTGGTCGACTCGGCCTCGCCGGTGGTGTGGCTGACCGAGGCGCTCGCCTCCCTGCTCCGTCGGGCATCCGAGTCCGGACGCTTCGTCGTCCTCCGCACCGGGCCCGGCTCCGCGCTCACACCGGCGCTCCGGCACGCCCTCGGCGCGTACGGGGCCGCGTGGGCCGTCACCGATCCCGACGGCACGCTCCGCGACGGACGGACCGGCGTCGCAGCCTCCCGCATCGAGGACTTCGTGCACCGCGGCCCCGAGCTCGTCGGCACGCCCTCGCCGGAACACCCCGTCGCACGCGACTCGGTCCGGCAGATCAGCATCGACCTCACGCTGCGCCACCACGCCGAACGCGCGATCGACATCGGGTCCGCGATCGAGGCCCTCTGCGAGACGGTCGGCACCTGCCCGACGCGCTGGGGCACCGCCGAACCGCTCACCGTGCCGTGGGACCGCTGGGTCGTCACGCAGTACGCCAAGCACGAGGCCCCGGCGGTGTCGACGTCGTACGCCGTGGGCGAGGGCTTCTCGGCGACGATGACCGCGCACCTGCTCGACGGCGTGGTCGTCGAGACGATGTCCGCCGTGCTCTCGATCCCCGAGGACGGCGCCGACCAGACGCTCGCGCCGCGGCTCCTCGACGCCGTGCACCGCGTCGCCGAGGACGTCGAACCCGTCTTCGGTGTGGTGATGCAGCGTCGTGGTGACGCCGACCACCTCGTCCGTGCCGTCTCGCACGGCGAACCCGCTCCGCTGGCGGTCGTGGTCGGACCCGAGGCGACCGAGTTCCTCGACCGGGACGGCGTGTGGCCCCCGCCGCGCACGACCACCTCGACGTTCGGCGGCGGCGGTCTCGTCGTGCGCTTCGACGACGGCTGGGAAGCGCTCGAGGCGTTCCTCGACCGCATCGACGAGGACCGGTTCCTGCAGCTCGTCGGTGGTGCCCCGCTCGACCCGGCGCACGACGAGGGCACGCTGGACGGCCACGTCGGGGACGGTTCGCACGTGTTCGGCGGTCACCGTGCCCCGTGACGTCACCCTGCTCTGCCGCGGGCCGGTGGAGACGCGCGACGTCGCCGAGGCGCTGCTCCTGCACGACGAGTCCTGGGGTGTCCGGGCGCTCGACGACGGCCCGATGATGCAGGTCTGCCGGGACGCCACGCACCCGGTGATCACCGTGCTCGCGGTGCGGCGCGTGGACGCCCTCGACGAGGTCGAACGGATCCTGCCGGACGCCCCGACGCTGTCGACGCCGCTGTGGTGGGTGGACACCGTGACGCCCGAGGGGGCGGACGGCGAGTCCGGGATCTCCGCCGCGCTCGAGGCCGCGATGGACCTCGACGCGGTCTGCATCGTCCACGGCGACTGAGCACCGACCGCCTCTGCGGCCACCCGGAGTGGGGCCAGTACGAGCGCTCGACGCGACTCACGGGCCCGGGCGTGTCCCCAGTTGTGGTGCGAACGGTCGTTTCGAGACCCGCGGGTACCCGATCCGGCCCTACGGTGTGAGGACCCGAGCCGACGAGCCGGGCGCGCACGCTCCTCGTCGGCACCGCTCTTCTCACTGAACAGGGCTCCAGTGCGTACACAACCACAGAAGCGTGCCGTCGCGCGCGCTCGCAGCATCCTCTCCGGCGTCGTCGTCGCCGGCCTCGCCGGTCTCGCGCTCGTGGGGGCGGGTGCGTCCACCGCGTCCGCCGCCGCTCCCGCGCAGACCACGTTCGTGAACGAGGGGTTCACGACCGGTTCGGTCGGCGACGGCTACCTCCTGCCGTCCACGCAGTCCGGCGCGGCGAACGAGGCGTGCCTCACCGCGGCCCCGGCCTCCGGCACCAGCAACGACGGCAGCATCCCGACCTGCACCACGGACGGCAAGGGCATCGCCTCCGGTTCGGTCCGTGACGCGAGCGGCAACGGGGCGCTCCGCCTGACGACCGCGCAGGGCGACAAGGCCGGCGGCGTCGGCTCCCGCCAGTCGGTCCCGATCACCAAGGGCATCGACGCCGTCTTCGACAGCTACCAGTACAACGGCAACGGCGCGGACGGGATCGTCTTCTACCTCGCCGCGACCGACCCGTACAACCCCGAGGTCCCCGAGAAGATCGGGTACCTCGGCGGCTCGCTGGGCTACAGCGCGAGCATCACCGACAGCCAGAACGCGTCCATCGGCACGAAGGCGTCGGGGCTCTCCCACGCCTACCTCGGCGTCGGCCTCGACCGGTTCGGCAACTTCTCGAACAAGGCGTTCGGCGGCTCGGGCTGCACCGCGGACGCGTCCGCTGCCGCCTACGCGAACAACGTCACGGTCCGGGGCCCCGGCAACGGCCTGAACGGCTACTGCATCGTCTCGACGACCGCGGGCACCCCGCTCGCGGGCAACGGCACGCTCAGCCGAACCGGGGTGACCGACCGCACCACCGCGAAGGTCCCCGTCGAGATCGTCATCAACCCGACGACCTCGACCCTGCGCGCGCAGGGCACCGGGAACACGGACGTGTCGGTCGATCCGGGCACGTTCAAGGTCGTCTTCACGTCGAGCGGTGGGACCCGGCAGGTCCTGGCCGGCGCGCTCCCCACGCTGAAGGGCGGCAGCAACGTCGCGGGCGTGCCGTCCTCGTGGGTCGACCAGACCACCGGGTACCCGTACAAGCTCACCTACGGATGGGTCGCGGGCACCGGTGGATCGAACGACGTGCACGAGGTCAACGCACTCAAGACCACGACCGTCGCCGGTCCGGTGCCGGTACTGACCGCCCAGACGGGAGGCGCGGCGAAGGTCGCGCACGCCGGCTCGGGCACGTACACCCTCACCCCCACCGTGTCGGCCGACGGTGGCTCGGAAGCGCAGCTCGTGCGCACCACCACCACCTTCCCGACGGGTGTCACGCCCGACGTCGCCACGGCGAGCGGCGACGGCTGGAGCTGCACCGCCGCCGGTCAGGTCGTCACGTGCGACCAGGCCGCGGCGGACCGCACGCCGGGTACCGTCCTGCCGACGCTGACGATCCCGTACACGGTGTCCGGCGCCGCCCGCACCGCCACCGTCTCGACCGTCGTCGCCTCCACCGACGCCGAGGCCGTGACCGTCACCCGTGCCGTCGAGGTCCAGCCGCAGTCGAGCACCGTCTCGGTCGGTGCGGCCGCAGCGGTCGTCGGCGACCGCGCCACCCTGACGGCGAGCGTCGCCTCCGGGGAGTCCGACGGGGCGACCACGCCGACCGGGTCCGTCGTGTTCACGGACACCGAGTCCGGCGCCGTGCTCTGCACCGCGACGCTCGCCTCCGGAGCCGCGTCCTGCGACGTCCCGACCTCGACGGTCGGCACCCGCGGGATCACCGCGACCTACCAGGGTGACGCCGACCACGCCTCGGCCACGGGTGACGGCTCGCTCGTCGTCTCGAAGGTCCCGACCGCGATCACCGTGACGTCGACGCCGGCGTCCACGACGTACGGCACGACCGTGACCCTCGCGGTCGACGGCCTCGACGCCGTCGACGGCGACCGGCCCGCACCGACCGGGACCGTCGAGTTCCGCGCCGGCGGGAAGGTCCTCTGCACGGCGACCCTGCCGGCCACGAGCTGCGACGTCTCCGGGCTCGCCGCCGGGACGCACTCGGTGACCGCGGTCTACTCGGGCGACGGTCGGTACGAGGGCTCCACGGCCGTGGCGGTCGACCTCACCGTCCGGAAGGCCGCGACCACCATCACGCCGGGCACGTCCGACCCGACGGACCCGAGTGGACCGTCCGACCCGTCCGGCCCCGGCACCGACACGACGGTGACCGCGACGCACGGCGAGACCACCACGCTCGGGAGCCCGAACGTGCCGAAGGACGCCACCGGGACGATCGACTACGTCACCGACGACGGCACCGTGCTCTGCACCGCGACCCTGCCCGACACGACCTGCGACGTCCCCGCCGACCTCGCGGGTGGCACCTACCGCGTGCACGCCCGGTACAGCGGTGACGACAACTACGAGCCGGCCGAGGGCGACCCCTTCGACCTGGTCGTGACCGCGCAGCCGACCGAGCTGGTCGGCTCGACCGACACGACCCGCGCGGTCGTCGGCACCACGGTCCGCCTCAGTGCGTCCGGCCTGCCGACCGGCGCGACCGGCACGGTGACCTTCACCGCGGCGGACGGGACCGTCCTGTGCACGGCGACGCTCCCCGAGACGAGCTGCGAGACCGACGCGCTGCCCGTCGGGACGAACACCGTGACGGTGTCCTACAGCGGGGACGCGTCCTTCGCGGCGTCGACCACCACGATCGAGGTCGTCGTCGTCGCCGCACCCGCCACGGTCACCCCGGCAGCGGACCCGACCGCCGACCCGACCGCAGCGGCGACCCCGTCGCACGCGCCGGTCGGGTCGAGCACCGGTGCGCTCGCGTTCACCGGGTCGCCGCTCGCGATGGGCACGGGCATCGGCCTCGCGGCCGCACTGCTCCTCGGCGGCCTGGTGCTGCTGATGGTCCGCCGGACCCGCGCTGCCCGGGACGCCTCGGAGTAGCAAGCAGGTCGGGCAGACCCACCGGACCGCGCACCGTGCGACCTCGCACGGTGCGCGGTCCTGTTCCCGTCAGTCGCGGTCGTGCATCGCGGCGAGGCGCTCGTTGTACGCCTTGAGGTCCGCGTCCCCGTCCCGCTCCGCCTTGCGGTCGAGGCGCTTCGCGTCACGGGTGTCCGACCTGACCCAGTTGCGCACGACGAGCAGCGCGACGAACACCATCGGCAGCTCGGACGCACCCCACGCGATCCCGCCGCCGGTGTGCTGGTCGGCCAGGAGTGCGGCGTCGTTCGTCTGCCCGAGCGCGTGGAACCAGTCGATCGCGAAGACCGACTCCGACGTCATCACCGCGACCCCGAAGAACGCGTGGAACGCCAGGGTCGCGAGCAGGGCGATGATGAGGATCGGGTACTGCGGTCGCTTCGGGCCCGGGTCGACGCCGACGAACACCCAGAAGAACAGGTACCCGCTGAACACGAAGTGCACGATCATCGCCACGTGCCACTCGTGCGACTGCATGGCGTACTCGTACGCGGGCGTGAAGTAGAACACGACGAGGGACCCGGCGAAGATCACCCCGGCGACGGCCGGCTTCGCGAGGAACTGCATGTACCGCGAGTGCGTGAAGAGCATGAGCCACTCACGCGCCCCACGCGAGCCGTCGTTCCGCACCGGCAGGGTCCGCAGCGCGAGCAGCACCGGCCCGCCGAGCACGAGCGGCAGCGGCACGAACATCATCAGCAGCATGTGCTGGAGCATGTGCGACGAGAAGTGGATCATCCCGTAGACCGCCGGCCCCGCCGAGGTCGTCCAGATGAACAGCGCGCACCCGAGCAGCCATGCGATCGTGCGTCCGACGGGCCACTTGTCGCCGCGCTTCCGGAGCTTCCGGACGGCGAGCAGGTACCAGCCGGCCCCGACGACCGCGAGCGCCAGCCACACCCAGTCGATGTGCCACTGGGTCAGGTAGGTCTGCACGGTCTGTGCGGGCGGGTACGGGAACCCGATGAGTCCGGAGCGGGTGTCGTCCCCGGTCTCCGGCGTCTGCGGGATCGGCGGCTGCGAGCGGGAGACGGCGACGGAGACCCCGATGGCGATCGCCATGAACACGATCTCGGCGAGGGCGAACCGCACGAACACCCGGCGGTCGAGGGGCGCGCGGAGGAGCCCCGGCACGAGCCGCCGCCGCTGGACGACCCCGGCGAGCCCGAGCAGCACGAGGATGGCGGCCTTGACGGTGATGAGCCACCCGTAGGTCGTCGTGAACAGGTCGAGCGGGCCGGTCAGGCGGAGCGACGCGTTCACGATGCCCGAGAACGCGACCGCGGCGAACGCCCACCCCGCGAGCGTCGAGTACCGCGACACGACCCGCCCGGTGGCGCCCTTCGTCCGGGTGCGCAGGACGAGCACGGCGACGAGGCCACCGGCCCAGACGCAGACGGCGACGAGGTGGACCGCGAGCGAGTTCACCGCGTTGGCGTGCTCGAGCGACCCGGCAGCGTGCCCGGACAGGGCGAGCGGCAGCAGCGCGAACAGCCCGGCGACCGTCGCCACCGCGAGCGTCGTCACCCGGGTGGCGAACGCGGCGACCACGGTCGCGACGAGGATCGCCACGGCCGACACCACGAGCGCCTGCCCGATCTCGACCTGGAACGCGAAGAGGGTGAAGTTCCGCGCGAACACCGGGTTCGTCAGCGGGACGCCGAGGGTGTTCGCCCCCGTCAGCACGATGCTCACCACGGCCGCGAGGAACCACACCGAACCCGTCGCGGCCGCCCAGCGCGCGGCGCGGTGCTGCACGCTCGACATCGCCCGGTGGTCCTTCTTCTGCGCCGGGAGCGCGAACGCCGCGACGACGAGCAGGCCGATCGTCAGCGCCGCCATGGTGTCGTGCACCACGCGCGCGACGGGCAGCCCGTACTCGACGAGGTCGCCGGCGGACACCAGTTGCTGGTTCGCGGTGAAGGCGCCGGTGAGCGTCATCCCGAGGATCGAGCACGCCACCGCGAGCGGGACGGCGACGACGAGGACCGTCGCGACGGTGGACGTGCGCGCGGTGACGGGCGCCGATTCCGGCGCCGCGCCTCCTGGCTGGGTTTCGGGTGACGTGACGGTCATGACCGTCCAATCGTAGGCGTGTGGGCCTGGAGGCGCGGCGTGCGTCGCGCGCACCGGCTGCGGCCCGCCTCAGGTCACGACGTCAGACGCGGCGCTCCCAGATGCCCTCGCTCCCGACGCCCACGAACCCGACCGCTTCGTTGACGTCGAGCATCGGGCGGTTCTCCTCGGCGTTGAACGTGATGATCGAGGGTCGCCCCGGGAAGTCCTGCTCGACGCGTTCGATCCCGGCCACCTTGAGCAGCCATCCGAGCCGGTGCCCGCGGTGCTCCCGCAGCACGAGGGTGTCGCCCTGCATGACCGGCTGGTGCACCGCGTCCGGCACCGCCAGCTGCGTGAAACCGGCCAAGGTGGTCGTCGGGAGGTGTTCGACCGCGACCGTGACCATCGTGCGCGGCGAGCGTTGCAGCTGCGCCTCGTGCTCCTGCAGGCGCTCGCGCGTCCAGACGTCCTCCGGCTCCTCCATGTCACCCTCGGGAGCGTCGGTGCTCATCCGGGTCTCGAGCAGCGCGATGCCGTCGAGCCACTGCTCCGGCGTCGGCCCGGCCCACGCGTGCACCCGGTAGTCGGGTCCGGCGGCGGCCGCTGCCCGGTCGTGGAGCTCGCGCACCACGGAGTGGTCGGCCGGCAGCGCCAGGCGACTGATCCGGTTGACCTGTCCGAATCGCCAGCCGCGCCCGGTGAGGAACCGTGCGCCGGCTTCGTCCTCGGGCACGGCGCCGTGGCCGGTGGGCGGGACGAGGTACCCCGGTCCGGACGTCGGTCCGACCTGCCGTGACACCGCGTACGTCTTCCACTGGGTGCGACCGTCGTCGCGGGCGATGCCCTCGAGGTGCTCGGCCAGCAGCGTGCCGATGCCCCGCCGCTGGTGGTCCGGCGCAACGGCGACCGCGATCCAGCAGTTCGGGGTCCCCGGTGCCTGCTTGGTGTCGTAGGAGCCGGCCGCCACGACGTCGCCGTCGGGATCGCGCACGACGAAGAGGCGGCTCGGTGCCTCGGGGTCGAGCAGGTACGGCAGCTGTTCCTCGGGCGTCCAGAGGATCTCGGGCAACCCGGTGACGGCGACCTCGGCTGCGTTCTGCACGCGGACCCAGTCGCGGAAGGCCTGCACCGTCGCGGCGTCGTCGTCCATGGTGGCGGGCACGTCGAGTTCGTGCACGGTGTACGCGGTCATGTCGGTTCCTCCTGGCCGTGTGACGCCGCCCGACGCTGGGCAGCCTCGCAGCTTACCGGTGCCGTTCCGCTGCCGCTAGGCTCGTCGCGTGCTGCTCTCCGACCGCGACATCACCGCCCAGCTGGCCGAGGGCCGGATCGGCCTCGACCCGTACGACGCCTCGCTCGTCCAGCCGTCGAGCATCGACGTCCGGCTCGACAAGTTCTTCCGGTTGTTCGACAACCACAAGTACCCGCACATCGACCCGGCGGTCGACCAGCCCGATCTCACCCGGCTGGTCGAGACCGACCCGGACGAGGCGTTCGTCCTGCACCCGGGGGAGTTCGTGCTCGGCTCGACGTACGAGGTCGTCACGCTGCCCGACGACATCGCGGCACGGCTCGAGGGCAAGAGCTCGCTCGGGCGCCTCGGGCTCCTGACCCACTCCACGGCGGGCTTCATCGACCCGGGCTTCTCCGGGCACGTCACCCTCGAGCTCTCGAACGTGGCGACCCTGCCGATCAAGCTCTGGCCGGGCATGAAGATCGGCCAGCTCTGCTTCTTCCAGCTGTCGAGCCCCGCCGACAAGCCGTACGGCTCCGCCGAGTACCAGTCGCGGTACCAGGGGCAGCGCGGTCCGACGCCGTCCCGCTCGGCGCAGAACTTCCTGCGGACGGACGTCTCCCGCCGCTCCTGACCGGCACCCGGGTGGACGTCGGACGTCAGACCACCGCGATGTACTCCCTGATCAGCGCGACGAAGCGTGGCCCGGCGATCCCGGAGTCCGCGAATCGTGCATCGGCCGGCCTGATGCTCCGGAGGGTTCGTGCGGTGTCCAGCCGGCGCCCGCTCACCGGTTCGGTGTCGAGGGCCCACCCGCCGACGGCGTCGGCACCGTGTGCATGACGGATCTCCAGCAGGTGCCCGAGGTCTGCGAGGTCCTTCGTGGAGCGGCGCGAAGCCCAGGCGTACGTCTTGAGGATCGTCGCCATCTCGACGGTCGGGACCCGGACCACGAAGCGCTCTTCGCGACCGTGGGTGTCGACCACGGTCGTGTCGACCTCGATCGGGTCCTGTGCGAGGACGACGTCGAGGCCGGGACTCGCGTCGAAGTGCCGCCCGCCGAGGTGCCGTGGGCGAAAGCGTCCGTCGAGCGACTCCACGAGCAGGTCGATCGTTCGGCCGTCCCGCTCGAACCGGTTTCCGGCGGTTGCCCGGTACCCGTCGGCGAGCAGCCTGTCGACCACGTCACCGCGGGCCGCGATCTCAGTGCTCACGCCCGCGTCAGCGTCGACGGTCCGCCGCGCCGCGAGTCCGTCGACCGGGAACGCTGTCAGGAGCAGTCCGACCATGTGGCCTCCGACGATGCGCGCGGCGCTGCGATCGGCGATCGCGCGTACTGCGTCACCGAGCGAGGCGAAAGCGAGTTCGTCGGCGACCGAGGTGCACGGGACCACCACGCTCACACGGATCACCGTTCGTCCCGCCCGTCGAGCGTGACGCGGCGCAGTGCCAAGACCGCGTCGTCGCGGTCGGGACCCCGGGAGTTGGCGACCTCCCAAGCCGTGACCAGCGGATCCGTGAGCGTCGGTGCGCCGTGCGGGTCCCAGGCTCGAGCGGTCGCGAAGACGGTGGGATCTGCGGGGACGACCACCGCGAGCGTCTCGTCACCGGGTGGTGCCGTGGTGAAGCGTGCCGCGAGGTCGAGGTCGGCCTCGCTGTAGAGGACCGCGACGACCGGGCGACGAACCGGCGCGAGGGTGTCGGCGGCCGAGTCGCCGGAGACGAGCACCGGACGTGACTCGGAGCGCGCTGCCTCGACTGCCCGCTGCCGCTGGAGGTCGAGCGCGGCCACGCTCGTCCAGCGTCGGCGTACCCCCGACGGGCCCGGGTACGTCGACAGGAACTCGTCCCACAGTGCTGAGGCATCACGACCGACCCATCCTCCGGCCGTTCGCTCCACGCCGAGGCTGTGCAACGCGGGCAGGGCGAGCGCGATCGCCTGCTGGGTGACGCCCGTCTCGCTCGCGAGTTCGGACTGTGTTCGCGGAGCGCCGGTGCGCACGAGCGCTCGCATCAGCGCGAACCGTCCCCAGGGCGTGCGGCCGCGTGAGCCACGCACCGGGGCCGGAACGGGCGTCCGCGACCACTCGGTGCCGTCGATCAGTACGGCACCTTGGTCGACGGCCGCGACGATCACCCGCGGGTCAGCGAGCGCGATCGCGCGGAGGGAGGCGGTCGATCGTGGAACGACGTACAGCAGCGCTTCAGCCGCCATCGCGCCTCGGCCGAGAGTGCCCAGCTCACGCATCACGCGCGCCGGGGTCGGAGGGGTGTCGAGCGCCCGGATGAGCACGTGGCGGAGTCCCTGCCGAGACGTCAGAGTGGCGGTCCGTGACGAGGTCGCACGGACGGAGAGGTCCAGGTCGGGCACAACTGTCTCGAGCAACTCGAGGCCTCGCACGACGTCCATGGCGTGATCGTACAAGCAAAGCGGACGTCGAATGGAAAAACTTGTATTCGGCATAACGCGGCCCGCGATATCGCCCGTCGCAATCTTCTGGACGCGGCACTCCGAACCGCAGGATGTGCGTAAAGAAATGTCGCATTCTGTGTATCGTGGCCGCATGTCCGCAGTACTCCCACGACCCGCGCCGCCAGTGTCGGCAGCCGGGCTCATCCGGGACGCTCGCCTCCGCGCCGAACTCACCCAGGTGCAGCTCGCCGACCGCGCCGGCGTCACGCAGAGCGTCATCAGCACCTACGAGAACGGACGCCGCGAGCCGTCCCTCGCCGCACTGCAGCGGCTCCTGCTCGCAGCGGGGTTCACGGCCGCGATCGACCTGCACCCCGTCGAGGAACCGCCGCCCCTCCGCGAACGGGTGATGGCCGCACGGCGGGAACTCGTCGCGATCGTGCAGCGCCTCGGTGGCCGCAACCCCCGGCTCTTCGGCAGCGTGGCCCGGGGCGAGGACGGCCCGGCGAGCGACGTCGACCTGATGGTGGACCTCGATCCCGGGCTCGGCATCTTCGCGCTCATGCGGATCCAGGACGAGGCGGAGCAGCTCCTCGGCGTGCGGGTGGACGTGGTGGACGCCGCCGGCATGGGCGCCGACGCCGTCCGGGACGCGGTGCCACTGTGAGCCGCGACGTCGGGGACCGGCTCGACGACGTGATCCGTGCGTGCGGGGTGATCCGTGCGTACGTCGACGACGACGCACTGCCGGAAGGCCTCGTGTACGACGCGGTCCGGATGCGACTGGTCGAGATCGGCGAGGCGGTCCGGATGCTCCCGAGCGCGGTGACGTCGACCGAGCCGAGCATCCCGTGGTCGCGGGTGTCGCTCCTCGGCGAACGCCTCACCCGGCGGTACTTCGACACGACGCCGGCCGTCGTCTTCGGGACGGCCCGGGTGGACGTGCCCTCGCTCTGCGAGGCGGTCCACCGCCTGCGCGCCGCGCACGCAGCGCGCGGTGACCGTCGGGGCGCGGCAGGGGCAGTGGACCTGACGCAGTGACGGACGGGAGGCGCGGGTCGGCCCCGGACCGCGCCTCCCGTCCGGCCGTGCCCCCGCCGAGAACGCGGGACGGCCCCGTCTCGCCGGAGCGAGACGGGGCCGTCGTCGTGTGATCGGGGAGATCAGCCCTTCTTGGCGAGTGCCTCGAGGGTGTCGTTGCCCTTGTAGGCCTCGACCGCGTTCTCCTTGGTCACGAGGACCGGGGTGAGCTCGATCGCCGGGACCGTCTTGACGCCGTTGTAGTTGTTCGTCTTGTCGATCTTGGTGTCGGGCTTGTTGCCCTTCGAGAGGTCGGACACCAGGTCGATGGCGGCCTGGGCCTCCTCGGTGGTGTTCTTGTAGATCGTCGAGTACTGCGTGCCCTGCATGATGAGCGGGATCGACGCGGTCTCCGAGTCCTGGCCGGTGACGACCGGGTTCGGCTTGCCGGCGGCCTTCGTCGCGGTCAGGATCGCACGGGCGAGGGTGTCGTTCGGCGACAGGACGCCGTCGAGCTTGGTGTCACCCGAGTAGTACTGCGACAGGAGGTCCGTCATGCGGGACTGGGCGTTCTGCGCGAGCCAGCCCTTGGTCTGGACCTTCTGGAAGGTCTCCTGGCCGGACGTGACCTTGACGGTGCCGTCCTTGATCTTCGGCTCGAGGACGTTCATCGCACCGTTGAAGAACACGGTGGCGTTCGCGTCGTCCGCCGAACCGGCGAAGAGCTCGATGTTGTAGGGGCCGTCACCCTTCTCGGCCTTGAGACCGTCGAGGAGTGCCTGCGCCTGCAGCTGGCCGACCTTGTAGTTGTTGAACGCCACGTAGTAGTCGACGTTCTTGGTGTTCAGGATGTTGCGGTCCCAGGCGATGACGGTGACGCCCTTCGCCTTGGCGGCCTTGACCTGCGAGCCGAGCTGCGAACCGTCGGCGGCACCGATGATGACGACCTTGGCGCCCTTGGTGACCATGCCCGAGATCTGCGACTGCTGGTCCGGGACGGGGTTGCCGGCGTTGGCGTACTGGATGTCGGCCTTGAAGCCGGCGTCCTCGATCGACTTCTCGAACGCGGCGCCCGCGAGCACCCAGTTCTGCGAGGTCTTGGCCGGCAGGGCGACACCGATGAGGTCGCCCTTCTTGATCTCGGTGCTCGAGCCCGAGTCCGAGCCGGAGGTGCCGCGAGCCGAGCAGCCGCTGAGGGCGAGGCCCGCGACGAGCGCCAGGCCGATGCCGGCGATGAGCTTCTTGCGCATGTGAGTGCTTTCTCTTCGTTGAGGGGTGGTGCTGTGGTGAGGGGTTCGAGCGCCCCGGGAGCCCGGGGCGCCACGTCTTTACTGGGTGTTGACCTTGTCCGGCTGGTCCTGGATGGACTGCGGCTGCTGGGCTGCCACCGTGTTCTGCTCGGTGTCCTTCTTCTGGAACTGCCGCATCATGCCGCCGATGAGTGACGGGCGGCCCTGGGACTTCGAGTAGACGTCGAAGGCGACCGCGACGAGGAGGACGAGACCACGGATGATCTGCACCTTGTTCGACTCGATGCCCATGAGCTGGAGGCCGTTCGACAGGAGCGCCATCACGAGGCCACCGATGATCGACCCGGAGATCGTGCCGATGCCACCCGCGACCGCGGCACCACCGACGAACACGGCGGCGATCGCGTCGAGCTCCCAGCCGGTGCCGTCAGCCGGACCCGAGGCGTTCGAGTAGCCGACGAACACCATGCCGGCGACCGCGGCGAGCACGGACATGTTCGCCATGACGAAGAAGTTGACCTTGCGGGCGCTGACACCGGAGAGCACCGCCGCGCTCGCGTTGCCGCCGACCGCGTAGACCTGGCGACCGAAGATCGTGTTCTTCGTGATGAAGCCGTAGATGATCGTGAGGACACCGAGGATGATCGCGACGATCGGGATCGAGGTACCGACGGGGCCGGCGCCGAACAGGTAGGTCGCGACGAGCGTGACGGCGACGAGGACGCCCGTGCGGACGATCGACACCCACAGCGGCGGGACCTCGGCCTGCATCTTCTTGCGGCGGGAGCGGCCGCGGGCCTCGATGACGATCAGGGCGATGATCGTGGCCAGACCGATGAGCAGCGTGCCGTTCGAGTACCCGAAGTCCGGGCCGAAGTCGCCGAGGTAGCCGGCGCCGATGGCGTTGTACGAGTCCGGGGTCGGCACCGAGGTCGACTGGCCGATGATCTGGTTCGCACCGCGGAAGATGAGCTGCCCGGCGAGCGTCACGATGAACGCGGGGACCCGGACGAACGCCACCCAGAAGCCCTGCCAGGCACCGACGAGGGCGCCGACGGCCAGGCCGAGGATGATCGCGGCCCATGCCGGCCAGTGCCACACGGACATCGACTGCGCGACGATGATGCCGACGAACGCCGCGACCGAACCGACCGACAGGTCGATGTGGCCGGCGATGATCACCATCACCATCCCCAACGCGAGGATGAGGATGTAGGAGTACTGCAGGAACAGGTTGATGACGTTCGTCGGCTCGAGGATCAGGCCCTTGGTCGTGATCGAGAAGAAGATCACGATCGCGATCAACGCGATGATCATGCCGTACTGGCCGATGCTGTTGCCCTTGCCGAACAGCAGTTTCAGGTTCTTCATGAGACGAGAGCGCCCTTCCGCGCGGAGGTCATGCTGCGCATGAGCGTTTCTGGATCGGCCTGTTCCGAGGGGATGTCGGCCGTGATCTGGCCCTCGAAGATCGTGTAGATCCGGTCGGAGAGGCCGAGGAGTTCGGGGAGCTCGGAGGAGATGAGGATGATGCCCTTCCCCTCGGCTGCGAGCTGCTGGATGATGCCGTAGATCTCGAACTTGGCGCCCACGTCGATGCCGCGGGTCGGTTCGTCGAGGATGAGGATGTCCGGGTCGGTGAACATCCACTTCGACAGGACGACCTTCTGCTGGTTGCCGCCGGAGAGCTTGCCGACGTTCTCCTCGACGGTCGGCACCTTCGTGCGGAGCAGCTTCCGGTACTTCTCGGCGACGTTGTACTCCTCGAGGGAGTCCACGACGCCGGCCTTCGAGATCTTCTGCAGGTCGGCCGCGACGGTGGATCGCTTGACCGTGTCGAGCAGGTTGAGGCCGAGCGCCTTGCGGTCCTCGGAGACGTAGCCGATGCCGTGCTCGATCGCCTGCTGGACGTTGGTGACCTTGATCTCCTCGCCGTCCTTGATGATCTGCCCGCCGAGCCACGTGCCGTAGGAGCGGCCGAAGATGCTCATCGCGAGCTCGGTGCGGCCGGCGCCCATCAGACCCGCGAAGCCGACGATCTCGCCGCGCTTGACGTGGAAGTTCGAGCCCTTGCAGACCAGCCGCGAGGAGTCGAGCGGGTGCTGGACGGTCCAGTCGCGGACCTCGAAGAACGTCTCACCGATCTTCGGGGTGCGGTCCGGGAAGCGGCTCTCGAGCGACCGGCCGACCATGCCGCGGATGATGCGGTCCTCGTTGACGCCGTCGCCCTTGACGTTCAGCGTCTCGATGGTCTTGCCGTCGCGGATGATCGTGATCTCGTCGGCGATCTGCTCGATCTCGTTCAGCTTGTGGCTGATGATGATGCTCGAGATGCCCTTGGCCTTCAGCCCGACGATGAGGTCGAGGAGGTGCTGCGAGTCGTTCTCGTTGAGCGCCGCGGTCGGCTCGTCGAGGATGAGGAGCTTGACGTCCTTGTGCAGGGCCTTGGCGATCTCGACGAGCTGCTGCTTGCCGACGCCGATGTTCTTGATCTGCGTGTCCGGGTCGTCGGCGAGGCCGACGCGGGCGAGCAGGTCCTGTGCACGGAGCTGGGCGCTCGTCCAGTCGATGACGCCGAACTTGCCCGGCTCGTTGCCGAGGAACAGGTTCTCGGTGATCGAGAGCTCCGGGATCAGCGCGAGCTCCTGGTGGATGATCACGATGCCGGACTGCTCGGACTGCTTGATGTCCTTGAACCGGACCTCTTCGCCCTCGAAGACGATCTCGCCGTCGTAGGTGCCGTACGGGTAGACGCCGGACAGGACCTTCATGAGGGTCGACTTGCCGGCGCCGTTCTCGCCGCAGATCGCGTGGATCTCGCCGGCACGGACGCTGAGCGAGACGTCGGACAGCGCCTTCACACCAGGGAACTCCTTGGTGATCGAGCGCATCTCGAGGATCGTCTCGGGTGCGGTGATCGACCGGGTCTCGAGGCCGGTGTCGATCGGGGTTGACGCCACGGTGCATCTCCTTCTGCCGCTGCGATGCGGCAGTCCTTCGGGTGGTTCTGCGAGCGGCGACGAAGGGCACAGGAGGCCTGTGTGGACTTCGTTGTCGCGTCCGGAGTCCCGCGTCGTGACGGTCATGTGACCGTTCACATCGGCGGAACGGAGGTAATACTACGCACGCGATCGGCGCGCCTGTCAATTCGGTTTGGTCGCGTTTGTGTAACGGGCCGCGTGATCTGGCGGAACCGGGCACCGCACGTCCCCCGCGTTGGGGTACCCGGGTGGGTCGATGACGGCCTGGAGGCGCGGGTCGGCGCCGCCCCGCGCCTCCCGTCCGCGCACGCCCGCGCCCACCCCGCGGGGCCGCGCCCGCCCCGCTTCGTGAGCAGAAATGGTCGGGTCGCGTTGCCCGACCCGACCATTTCTGCTCACGAAGGGCGGCACGGCGCGGCACGCCGCGGCGCGCGCCCGCGCGGCGCTCAGCGCTTGCGCGGGGCGCCCGTGGAGCCGCGCACCACGAGCTGGGGCACGATGTCGATCGGCCGCAGGACGGCATCGTCGTCGCCGGGCAGGAGCAGGTCCACGCACCGTCGGCCGAGTTCGGCGAAGTCCACCTGCACGGTCGTGAGCGGCGGCCAGAAGTGCTTCGCCTCGGGGATGTCGTCGTAACCGACCACCGACAGGTCCCCGGGGACGTCGAGGCCGTACGAGCGTGCGGCGTGCACCACCCCGAGCGCCATCGCGTCGTTCGAGCAGAAGATCGCGGTGCAGTCCCGCCAGCGCAGGAGCTCCCGGCCGGCGTGGTACCCGAAGTCGGCGGACCAGTCGCCCAGGATCGGCGGGACGACGGGCATGTCGCGGTCGGACATCTCGCGCAGGAAGCCCTGCATCCGGGCGTCCGCCTCGATCCAGTCCTGCGGTCCGGCGATGTGCCGGACGTACTCGTGCCCGAGGTCGAGCAGGTGCGCCGTCGCGAGCCGGGCGCCCTCCATCTGGTCGACCCAGAGCGCGGTCGGGTCCTCGCCGACGCTCGAGCGCATCGTGACGTACGGCGTCCGGATCCCGAGCTCCTCGATGAGGTCGAACACCCGCTGCTGCGGCGCGATGACCACGATCCCCTCGACGTCCTGGTCGAGCAGGTGCCCGAGGCCGTCGCGGACGGCGGTGTCGGTCGGCTCGGCGATGTTCGCCGTCGTCACGGAGTACCCGCGGCTGACCGCGGCGTCCTCGATCGCCTGCATCGTCACGGCAGGCCCGTAGTGCGAGCGCTGCGCGGTGAGCACACCGATCGTCCGCGTCCGGCTGGTGACCAGCGCCCGTGCGGCACGGTTCGGCCGGTACTGCAGCTGCTCCATCGCCGCGAGGACACGGTCGCGGGTCTCGGCCCGGATCGCGTCCGAGTTGTTGAGCACCCGAGACACCGTCTGGTGGGACACACCGGCAACCCGCGCGACGTCGCGGATGCTGGGCGACCGCGGTTGCTGTGCCCGCGTCGACGCCATTGCTACTCGTTTCCTGCCCGGGGCCGTGGCACGCCCATGTGCACGTTCACATTCCGAGCCAGATCATTATGCACGCCTCCGGCATCCACGCCACCTGAGTTGTCGTTTCCCGATCCGGTGGGGTACGGTTCACGTCGTATCCGGCATATCGCCCGTACCGGAACGCACAACTGCAGATCGGCCGTCCGCCCGAGGACGGCAGTCGCTCCAGACCTCAGAGAACAGCGACACCCGCAGCGCACCAGCGCTGGGGTGTCGCTGTTCTCTTTTTTGCGTCCACCGAACCCCATCCACCACGAAGGAGTGGTCTTGACCAAGGCCCGCAGACTGACGAGCTTCATCGTCCTGTCGATGACCGGCGGCGTGATCTTCCAGGTCGCCTACATCCGGTTCGTGTTCCTCGCGGACACCGCGCACGCGCTCGACCTCACCATCCAGCGCTACGGCGAGATCACGTCGGTCTTCGGCGCCGTCGCCGTGCTCATGTACTTCTGCGGCGGCTGGTTCGCCGACCGTTTCTCGCCGAAGGCGCTCATCGTGATCGCGCTCGCGGGGATGGGGATCGTCGACCTCTGGCTGTCGACGGTGCCCGGTGAGACCGGCATCGTGGTCGCCCACGTGCTCATGGCCGTCCTCGGCATGGGGCTGTACTGGTCGTCGCTCGTGAAGCTCGTCTCGATGCTCGGGACCGCCGACGAGCAGGGCAAGCTCTTCGGCTGGCTCGAGGGCGTCCGCGGCGTCACGTCGACCGTCGTGGGCTTCGTCGGCGCCGCCATCGTCGCCGCCGCGATCGCCGAGACGGGCGGGGTCCTCTGGGTGATGCGCATCTACGGCGTGCTCTGCCTGGTGTTCGCCGTGCTCGTCCTGGTCGTGGTCCGCACCGATCGGGACGCCCTCGGGCAGGTCGGACGGCAGGCCGTGTCGCTCCGGGAGCTCGGGGCCGCCGCCCGCAACAAGTACACCTGGCTCATCGGC
Source organism: Curtobacterium sp. MCBA15_013 (assembly GCF_001865095.1). NCBI lineage: Bacteria > Bacillati > Actinomycetota > Actinomycetes > Micrococcales > Microbacteriaceae > Curtobacterium > Curtobacterium sp. MCBA15_013. The sequence goes on from NZ_MJGQ01000045.1 coordinate 318,631, forward strand.
TTCTCGATCATGGCGATGTACTGCTTCTACACGCTGCTCGGCTACCTCACGCCGCTGCTGCAGGACGGCTTCGCGGTGCCCGTCGTGCTCCTCGGGGCGATCGGCGTCGTCCGCACGTACGTGTTCCAGATCGTCGGCGGCCCGGTCGGCGGCGTGCTCGTCGACCGGTGGACGAAGTCGTCGCCGGCGTTCCTCCGGTGGGCGTTCGTGGTCGCGGCGATCAGCGCCGTCGGCTTCCTGCTCCTGCCGCACGACCCCGCCCTCGTGTGGATCGCCGTCGTGCTCATGATCGTGATTTGCCTCGCGGTGTTCACCTCGCGCGGCATCTACTGGGCGCAGGTCGGCGAGGTCGAGGTCCCGCTCGCCCAGCGCGGCGGCGTGATCGGGCTCGCCTCGGGCATCGCCTACCTGCCGGACGCCTTCCTCCCCGCCCTCGGCGCGTGGTGGGTCGGCGACCCGGCGAACGGCGTGCCCTCGCAGGGCGGCGGCTACACGACCATGTTCGCCGTCCTCCTCGCTGCCGCCGTCCTCGGCTTCCTGCTCACCACCCTCACCATGCGCGTCCGTGCACGCGAACTGCGGAACCGCCCGGCGCCCGACGTCGTCGTCGCCTGACCCACCTCGAAAGGACCCCTCACCCCATGGACATCCGCGACTTCTCGATGGACCTGTTCTCGCTCGCCGGCAAGCGTGCGATCGTCACCGGCGGCAACTCGGGCCTCGGCCAGGCGTTCTCGCTCGCCCTCGCCACGGCCGGCGCCGACGTGTTCGTGCCGAGCGTGGTCGACGACGACGGCACGACCCGGGCGCTCGTCGAGGGCGAGGGACGCCGGTACGAGTTCCTCGAGGTCGACCTCACCGCCGCCGACGCCCCGACGCGCATCGTCGACGCGTGCACGGAGCGGCTCGGCGGGGTCGACGTGCTCGTCAACTCGGCGGGCATCTGCCTGCTCGACGACGTCGAGGCGTTCGACCGCGCGAAGTGGGACCCGATGATCGCCGTGAACCTCACCGCGCCGTTCGCCCTCGGGCACGCCGTCGCGAAGCACTTCGTCGCGCAGGGCTCGGGCAAGATCATCAACATCGCGTCGCTGTTCGCGTTCCTCGGCGGACAGTGGTCGCCCGCGTACGCCGCGACCAAGCACGGGATCGTCGGCTTCACGAAGGCGTACTGCGACGAGCTGGCGCAGCACAACGTGCAGGTGAACGCGATCGCGCCCGGGTACTTCGCCACGAAGATCACCGAGCAGACCCGGTCGGACCCGGAGACGAACCAGCGCGTGCTCGACCACATCCCGGCCGGGCGCTGGGGCGACGTCGCCGACCTCATGGGCGCGACGGTCTTCCTCGCCTCGCGCGCATCCGACTACGTGAACGGCCACACCCTCACCGTCGACGGCGGGTACCTCGTCCGCTGACGACGGACAGGAGGCGCGTGACGGCGCCGCCACGCGCCTCCTGGGCACAGACCACCAGACCAGAGCAACGAAACACACCAACGAAGGGCTCACCACCATGATCGACTCGATCGCCACCCTCGACCGGGCCGAGATCCTGCAGCGTCTCGCCGGCATCGTCCGCCCCGAACAGATCGACACGGACGAGCAGCACCTCAAGGACGCCAGCGTCGACCGGTTCAAGAAGTACCAGTCCGTGCACGGCATCCACGACGCCCCGACCCCCGTCGCGATCGTCAACGCCGAGTCCACCGAGGACGTCGCCGCGATCCTGGCGTTCGCGGACGACAACCTCGTCAACATCGTCCCGCGCACCGGTCGCACCGGTACCGAGGGCGGCCTCGAGACGAGCGTCGTCGACACGATCGTGCTCGACTGCTCGCGGATGGACGCCGTCCTGAAGATCGACCCGGAGAACATGCAGGTCACGGTGCAGGCCGGTGTGCCGCTCCAGCGCCTCGAGGACGAGCTCCGCCTGCAGGGCCTCACCACCGGCCACTCGCCGCAGTCGAAGCCGCTCGCCCAGTACGGCGGCCTCGTCGCGACCCGCTCGATCGGGCAGTTCTCCACCCTGTACGGCGCGATCGAGGACATGGTCGTCGGGCTCGAGGCCGTGTTCCCCGGCGGGAAGGTCCGTCGCATCAAGGCCGTCCCGCGCCGCTCGGCCGGCCCGGACATCCGCCACGTGGTCATCGGCAACGAGGGTGCCCTCTGCGTCATCACCGAGGTCACCGTCAAGCTCTTCACGTACCAGCCCGAGAACAACGAGTTCCACGGCGCGCTCGTCGACGACATGCGGACGGGCATCGCGATCCTGCGCGAGGTCATCACGAACGGCTTCCACCCCTCGGTCGTGCGGCTGTACTCGCCGGAGGACGCCAACCAGCACTTCTCGCACTTCTCGAAGGACAAGTGCGTGGTGGTCTTCGTCGCCGAGGGCCCCGCCGGCATCGTCCGTGCGACCTCGGAGGAGATCCAGCGCGTCCTCGCCCAGCACCCGCACGAGCAGGTCGACCCCGCGCTCATCGAGGCGTGGTTCGACAACCTCAACTGGGGCCAGGACAAGATCGACGCCGAGAAGGCCGTCATGCTGCGCGACGGGCAGCTCGGCTACACGACCGAGGTCTCGGCGGACTGGTCGGCCGTCGGCGACGTGTACGACGCGGTCATGCGCCGCATCCGCGAGGAGTACCCGTTCGCCGGTGACCTGACGATGCTCGGCGGCCACTCGTCGCACAGCTACCAGACCGGCACGAACATGTACTTCGTGTACGACTACCGCATCGACTGCTCGCCGGAGGAGGAGATCGAGAAGTACCACATCCCCCTCAACGCGATCATCGTCGAGGAGGCGCTGCGCCACGGTGGCTCGATGGTCCACCACCACGGTGTCGGCAAGTACCGCACCCCCTGGGTCGAGGAGGAGCACGGCTCGGCGTTCGCGATCATGCAGGGACTCAAGGCGCAGTTCGACCCGAAGGGCATCATGAACAAGGGCACGATCTTCCCGGAGCCGGGCGCGATCCAGCCGGCCGCGGCCGACCCCGACACCACGTTCGGTCGCGCGACGAGCGGGCGCACCGGCGCATGACCAGGTACCTCGTCGGCATCGACAACGGCTCGCAGTCGTCGAAGGTCACGGTCTTCGACGAGCGGGGCGGGGTCGTCGCCGAGGGGCGTGTGCCGCTGCGGCCGAACCACACGCCGGCACCTGGAGTGGTCGAGCACCCGGACGACGACCTCTGGGACTCGATCGCGGCGGCGTGCCGGATCGCGATGGAGGCGTTCCCGGGCGACCCGTCCGAGATCGTCGGCGTGGGTCTCTGCACGATCCGGTTCTGCCGGGCGGTGCTCCGCGCCGACGGGTCGCTCGCCCATCCGGTCCTGAGCTGGATGGACGCCCGCGTCGGCGCTCCCTTCGTCGCCGAGCAGGACGACGTGGCGTACGTCACGACGTCCTCCGGGTACGTCACGCACCGGCTCACCGGCGCCTTCCGGGACACCGCGGCGAACTACCAGGGCGTCTGGCCGATCGATACCGACACCTGGCGGTGGAGCGAGGACGAAGCGGCGTATGCCGCGACCGGCATGCGACGCGACCAGCTGGTCGAGCTCGTCGCGCCGGGCGAGGTCCTCGGCACCGTCACGGCCGAGGCCGCGGCGGCCACGGGCCTCCCGGTCGGCCTGCCCGTGGTCGCGACGGCCAACGACAAGGCCGTGGAGGCCCTCGGCTGCGGACTCCTCGACCCGACGACGCTCCTCGTGTCGCTCGGCACGTACATCGCGGGCATGTCGGTCGGCGAGCGGAACATCGACGGGGCGTCGGACTTCTGGACGAACTTCGGCTCGGAGCCGGGCCGCTACCTCTACGAGTCCGGCGGCATCCGTCGCGGCATGTGGACCGTGAGCTGGTTCCGCGACCTGCTCGGGCCGGACTTCGCGGCAGCGGCCGACGCGGCGGGCGAGCGCGCCGAGGACCGACTGGGCCGCGAGGCCGCCGACGTCCCCGCGGGCTCGGACGGGCTGCTGACCGTCCTGGACTGGCTCGCGCCGGCCGACGCGACGTTCCGGAAGGGCTCGATCCTCGGGTTCGACGGACGGCAGGGCCGGGCGCACGTGTACCGGTCGATCCTCGAGGGCATCGCGATGACGATGCGCGACCGCGGGGATGCCATGGCCGCCGAGCTCGGGACGGCGTACCGCCGGGTGGTCGTCTCCGGCGGTGGCTCGTCGTCCGACCTGATGATGCAGATCATGTCGGACGTGTTCCAGGCGCCGACCATCCGTGTGGTGGGCGACAGTGCTGCGGGGCGCGGGGCGGCGATCTGCGCGGCGGTCGCGACCGGGGTGCACCCGTCGTTCGAGGCTGCGGCCGCGGCGATGGTCGTCGAGCGGGACCGGTTCACGCCGGACCTGTCGGCCGCGGCGGTGTACGACGCGCTGCGTGCCGTGCACGCGGACGTGACGGCGCACACCGACGAGGTCTACCGGCGGACGGCGGCCATCGTCGGCTGACGGGTGCGACGCGACCGCTCGGAGGACGGGAGGCGCGGCGCCAGCTGGCACCGCGCCTCCCGTCCGTCGCTGCGATCGTCCGTCGCTGCGTCCGTCTAGAGCCAGTTGCGCTTGCGGAAGATCGCCCAGAGCACGCCCATCAGGGCGAGCATCCCGAGGATCGCGACCGGGTAGCCGTACCGCCAGTGGAGCTCGGGCATGTGGTCGAAGTTCATCCCGTAGACCCCCGCGATGAGTCCCGGCGCGAAGAGGATCGCCGCCCACGAGGAGATCTTCTTGACCTCCTCGCCCTGCCGGTGCGCGGCGCGTGCGAGCTGCCGGCTCTCCTCGCCCTGCGCGAGGCTGGCGCTCGTCATGCGGCGCATCGCCTCGTTCTGCTCCTGCGACACCAGGGTCGCGTGCAGCGTCAGGGCGTTCTCGAGCAGGGCCCGGAACGAGTCCACCCGCTCGGTGACCCGCAGTGCGTGGTCGAGCACGTTCCGCAGGCGGTGCTGGACCTCGTCGTCGACGCCGTACTTGTCGGCGCCGCGGAGGAGCCCCTTCACCATCGCGGGCACCGGCTTCGTGGCGCGCTGGAAGGCCAGGACCTCGCTGAGGAGCTGGTAGATCCGCTTCGAGACGCCGGGGTCGACCTGCCCGGCGAACAGCTGGTCCTCGATGGCGTCGACGTGGTCCTGCAGGATCTCGACCACGGGGGCGTAGCCGTCGACGACCTCGTCGAGCACGGCGGCGGTGACGGCCTCGGAGCCCCGGGCGAGGAACTCCGGGTCGGCCTCGACCCGGGCACGGAGCGCCGCCAGGTCGGGACGCTCGGCGTGCCGGACGCTCACCACGAACCGGTCGCCGACGAACAGGTGCACCTCACCGAACTCGACGGTCTCGGCCGTGGTGTCGAACCACGCGGGTCGGAGCACCAGGAAGAGCGTGTCGCCGTACCGCTCGAGCTTCGCGCGCTGGTGTCCCTTGCGGGCGTCCTCCACCGCGTTCTCGTGCAGGTCGAACTCGGTCGCGACGGCCTCGAGCTCGGTGTCGTCCGGGCGGAAGAGCCCGATCCAGGCGAGGTCGCCCCCGGTGGCGAGCGACAGGGTGGACGGTGACCCGACGCGACGTCCCTCGACGTAGATCGCGTTGTCGATCAGTGCCATGTGCGTGCTCCTCTCGGGAGCAGGCAGGCGCGAAGTGACCCCGGAGTGATCCGGGGGAGGGGGTTGCTCAGCGAACGGGCACGGCGACGACCGTCAGGGGCGGCCGGCCCGATCGAGGATGGTCACCCGACATCGCGCCTCACCTGCCCTTCTGCTGGTCCGTCGGCCGCAGTGCGCAGCCTCGTGGCCACACCCGTGACCGACGCCCGACCCTACTCCGTCGAGTCGGCGGAGCCAAGTGAACGAACGCTCACATGCCCCAGACGTCGCGGTTCGACGACGCGACCGCGACCGCTCCGGCACCGAGGGCGGCCATCACGTCGGCCTTGTCGCACACCAGGCCGCCGGCGATGACCGGCACGGCGGTGTCGTCCCGGAGCCAGGTGATCACGCGCGGCATGCACCCGGGCAGGATCTCGATCGCGTCGGGTCCGGCCTGCTCGACCACGCGGGGGAGCTGGTGGTACGAGAACGAGTCGACGAGGAAGAAGCGCTGCACGGCGACGAGCCCGGCGCGCTTGGCGGCCCGGACGAGGTTCGACTTGGTGGAGAGCACGCCGTCCGCTCGGGTGTGCTCGGCGATCCACGTCACGACGACGTCCCGGGCAGCGAAGCCGTCGAGCAGGTCGACGTCCACGAGCACGGTCTTGCCGGCGTCCTTCGCCCGGGCGACGATGTCCGCGACGTCGAGGACGCTGCCGTAGAGCACGAAGACGACGCCCCGGTCGGAGGCCAGCACCTCGTCGAGCGCGGAGGCGTCCTTCACGCTGGCGATCACCGGGTCGTCGCGGAGAGCGTCGAGCACGGCGTCGGCTCCGGCCCGCGGTGCGACATCGCGTTCCGTCGTGGTCATACCGACCATTGTCGATGACGCGCCCTGACAATCGCGGGCGGGCGCGCGCGGGTCCGGGCGGGCGCGCGCGGGTCAGCGGGTGATGTGCAGACCGGCCGTCGCGAGCTCGGTGAGCTGCCACCCGAGCCACGGGCTCCACGCGAACGGTGCTCCGGCGACCGACTCGCGCAGCGCGGCCTCGGAGACCCAGGCGTACTCGGCGACCTCGTCGTCGGCCGGAGCCGGGACGTCGTCGGTGACCGCGCGGAAGACCGGGCAGACCTCGTTCTCGACGATCCCGGAGGCGTCGACGGCGCGGTACCGGAAGTCCGGCAGCACGAGCTCGACGTCGCGGACGGTGATGCCGAGTTCACGCGAGGCCCGTCGGGCGATCGCGTCCTCGAACGACTCGTCGGGGCCGGGGTGGCCGCAGAACGTGTTCGTCCACACCCCGGGCCACGTCTTCTTCGACAGCGCACGACGGGTCACCAGGACGTCGCCGTCGGTGTTCCGCACGTGGCACGAGAAGGCCAGGTGGAGGGGCGTGTGGTCGGTGTGCACCGTGAACTTGTCCGCCGTACCGATCGGGGTACGGTCATCGGCCAGGAGCACCACGGATTCAGGGAAAGTCGTCATCTGCATCGATAGGTTAGGCCAATGAGCGAGGAAGCGGCCACCGTGGCGCACATCGACCTCGCGCTCGTCGACGACTGCCTCGAGCGCTTCTTTGCCGTGTCGTCGGCGCGCGCCGAGCGGTACGGACGACCGTCCGGGGAACTCTGGCGGGTGCTCCGCAAGGCGAGCATGGGCGGCAAGCGCTTCCGCCCGCGCATGGTCCTCACCGCCTACACCGGCCTCGGCGGCGACGACTTGCACGCGGCCGCGCACGTCGGTGCCGCGTACGAGCTGCTGCACACCGCGCTCGTCGTGCACGACGACGTCATCGACCGTGACTGGTCGCGCCGCGGCCAGCCGAACGTCGCCGGGTCCTTCCGCGACACGGGCACGACGGGCGGCCTGCCGCTGCCCACCGCCGAGCACCGCGGCATGAGCGCCGCGGTCATCGCCGGCGACCTGGCGCTCGCGGGCGCACCCCGGTTCATCGAGTCGGCCGGCGTCACGGGTGACCGACGTGCCCGACTGCTCGAGCTCCTCGACGAGGCCGTGTTCGCCAGCGCCGCGGGCGAGATGACCGACGTCGACCTCGCCCTCGGGGTGATGCCGACGGTGGACGAGGTCCTGCAGATGGAGCGTGCGAAGACGAGCGTGTACTCGTTCGAGGCGCCACTGCAGTCCGGTGCGGTGCTGGCCGGCGCCGCCGAACCGATCGTCGAGGCGCTCGGCGCCTTCGGCCGCGAGATCGGGATCGCCTACCAGATCGTCGACGACCTGCTGGGGGTCTTCGGCGACGAGGGCACGACCGGCAAGACCGTCCTCGGCGACCTGCGCGAGGGCAAGCGCACCATGCTGATCGCCCACGCCGCGACGACCGAGTGCTGGCCGGACATCGCGCCGTACCTCGGCGACCCGGACCTCAGCGAGGAGCGCGCGGCCGAACTCCGTGCGACCCTTGTCACCTGCGGCGCCCGGGCCGCCGCCGAATCGCGGATCGCCGAGCACACCGCACTCGCCCGTGCCGAGCTCGCCGGACTGCCGTACGACCTCGCCGACCGCCTGGAGGCCCTCGTGACCGAACTCGTGGAGCGCGCCCGGTGAGCCACAGCCGAACGGAGCCGCGTCCCACGACCCGGCTCCCGCTCTACGACGCCACGGCCGAGGCCGCGTCGGGCGTCGTCATCGACCGGTACTCGACGTCCTTCGGGCTCGCCAGTCGGCTGCTCACGAAGGACACGCGTGAGCACATCCGCAACGTGTACGCCCTCGTCCGGGTCGCCGACGAGGTCGTCGACGGGCCCGCGACCGAGGCCGGACTCGACCACGACCTCGCCCGGACGGTCCTCGACGAGCTCGAGGCCGACACCGAGCGGGCGATCGCGCTCGGCTTCTCCGTCAACCCGGTGGTGCACGCCTTCGCCCGTACCGCTCGGGTCACCGGGTTCGGCCCGGAGCTCACGCGGCCGTTCTTCGCCTCGATGCGGATGGACCTCGAGCGGACCGAGCACGACCAGGAGTCCTTCGACCGCTACGTGTACGGCTCGGCCGAGGTGGTGGGCCTGATGTGCCTGCGTGCGTTCGTCCACCGCGCCGGCCGGCCGACGTTCGACGGCACCGTGCTCGTCGACGGCGCCCGAGCGCTCGGTGCCGCGTTCCAGAAGGTGAACTTCCTGCGGGACCTGCACGCCGACTTCGAGGTGCTCGGCCGCTCCTACTTCCCGGGGGTCGACATCCGCAGCTTCGACGAGGCGACGAAGCACCGGCTGGTCGCCGACGTCCAGTCCGACCTCGACCGGGCCGCCCGCACCGTCCGGCTGCTGCCGGCCGACGCGCGGAACGCCGTCGGCCTGGCGCACGCGCTCTTCCAGGAGCTCAACGACCGCATCGCCGCCACGCCCGCCGACCGCCTGGTCACCACCCGGGTGCGCGTCCCGAACCCGGTGAAGGCCCGCCTGGCCGCGCAGGTGCTCGCCGGACGTGCGCCGCTGCGGTCGCGCGCGACCCACCACCGGACGGGAGGCACGGCGTGACCCCGCCCCGCGCCTCCAGTCCGAAGGACGCCGGCACCACGACCAAGCGCAAGGTGCCCGCCCGACGTGCCGTCGTCATCGGCGGCGGCATCAGCGGACTCGCGTCCGCCGCCCTGCTCGCGCGGGACGGCTTCTGGGTGACCGTGCTCGAGCAGCGCGGGCAGCTCGGCGGCCGCGCCGGGTCGTGGGAGCAGGACGGCTTCCGGTTCGACACCGGTCCGTCCTGGTACCTCATGCCCGAGGTGTTCGACCACTTCTTCCAGCTGCTCGGCACCTCGGCCGACGCCGAACTCGACCTCGAGAAGCTCGACCCCGGGTACCGCGTGTACAGCGAGGGCTACGACGACCCGATCGACCTCCGCGCCGACAGGGAGGCGAACATCGCCCTGTTCGAGTCCGTCGAGCCGGGCGCCGGCAGACGGATGCGGAAGTACCTGGCCTCGTCCGAGGACACCTACGCGATGGCGATCCGCCGCTTCCTCTACACGACCTTCCAGGACCTCACGAAGCTCGCGGCCCCCGACGTCCTCCGACGGCTGCCGAAGCTCGCGCGCCTGCTCATCGAGCCGCTCTCCACCTTCGCCGAGTCCGCGGTCAAGGACCGCCGCCTGTGGCAGGTCCTCGGCTACCCGGCGGTGTTCCTCGGCACGAGCCCGTACGCGGCGCCGAGCATGTACCACCTCATGAGCCACCTCGACCTCGCCGACGGGGTGCTCTACCCGAAGGGCGGCATCACCGAGGTCATCTCCGCCGTCGAACGCGTCGCCCGCCGTGAGGGCGCGAAGATCATCGCCGGCGCCAAGGTCGAGCGGATCGTCGTCGAGGACGGCCACGTCACCGGTGTCGTCCACCGCGACCGCGCGGGAGCGCAGCACACGGCGCCCGCCGACCTCGTGGTGAGCGCCGCCGACCTCCGGCACACCGAGCTGCAGCTGCTCGACGCGGAGCACCGCACGTACCCCGCCGCGCACTGGGCGAAGCGCGACCCGGGGCCGAGCGCGGTGCTCGTCTACCTCGGCGTCGACGGGCCCGTGCCGGGGCTGCTGCACCACACGCTGGTGTTCACCGAGGACTGGAAGGCGAACTTCGGCGCGATCTTCGGCGCCGACCGGCACGTCCCCGACCCGGCGTCGATCTACGTCTGCGCTCCCTCGGAGACCGACGCCTCGGTCGCACCGCGGGGATCGAGCAACCTGTTCATCCTCGTGCCGCTGCCCGCCGACCTGTCGATCGGCAAGGGCGGCATCGACGGTGCCGGTGACTACGAGGTCGAGCGGATCGCCGACCGCGCCATCGACGTCGTCGCCGAGCGTGCCGGCGTGCCGGACCTCCGCGACCGGATCCGGGTCCGCCGGACGATCGGTCCCCGGGACTTCGCCGACGACTACAACGCCTGGAGCGGCTCGATGCTCGGGCCGGCGCACACCCTGAAGCAGAGCGCGTTCTTCCGCGAGAAGAACGCCTCGGCGAAGGTCGACGGGCTCTACTACGCCGGTGCCTCGACGATCCCGGGCATCGGGCTGCCGATGTGCCTGATCAGCGCCGAGGTGCTCCTCAAGCGCATCCACGGGGACACCAGCACCGAACCGCTCCCGGCACCGCTCCGGCGGCCCGGCTCCACTGACTGATGCCCGGGCTCTACCTCGCCGGGCTGCTGGTGTCGCTCGTCGGCATGACCGTCCTCGACGCCCGGCTGCACCTGTTCTTCTGGCGGGCGCCGTGGCGGGCGGCGGCCGTGATGGTCGTCGGCGTGGCATTCTTCATGCTGTGGGACGTGCTCGGGGTCGCCCTCGGCATCTTCTTCATCGGGCCGCAGAACCTGCTGACCGGGGTCCTCCTCGCGCCGGACGTCCCGCTCGAGGAGCTCTTCTTCCTCCTGCTGCTCTGCTACACGACCATGAACCTGGTCGGCTTCGTGCAGCCCCTCGTCGCGCGGGGCCTGCGGCGGGCCGAGCGGAGCGGATCGTGACCGGCTCCGGCGCGTACGCCCTGCTCGCGCTGCCGTTCTTCGCCGCGGTCGCGGTGGTCGCCGTCGCCGCCGGGGTCGTCGCCGCACGACGTGCTCGTGCCCGGGGCCGCCGCGCACCGACCGGCCGACGGATCGCCCTCGTGACCGGACTCGTCGCCGGCATCGCCCTGCTCGTCATGACCATCGTGTTCGACAACGTCATCGTGACGCTGCGGATCGTGGCGTACGACCCGGCGCTCATCAGTGGTGCGAAGATCGGGGCGATCCCGGTCGAGGACCTCGCGTACTCGATCGCCGCGATCGTGCTGCTCCCCAGCCTGTGGGTCCTGTTCGACCGACCCACCCGGCCATCCCACGAAGAGGAACCGACCCGATGAACGCGAGCACCGCCTCCAGGCCGTCGACCCTGCGCGCCCTGTTCGTGTCGTCCCGGCCGATCAGCTGGGTGAACACCGCGTACCCGTTCGGTGCCGCGTACCTGCTCGGCAGCGGGGTCGGCGTCGAGGGCGGCGGCGGGTTCTCGCTCGTCGCGTTCCTCGTCGGCGTCGTCTACTTCCTCGTGCCCTACAACCTGGCGATGTACGGCATCAACGACGTCTTCGACTACGAGTCCGACCTGCGGAACCCGCGCAAGGGCGGGGTCGAGGGTGCCCTGCTCGACAAGAGCGTGCACCGCACCACGCTGTGGGCCGTCGTCGTCACGAACGTGCCGTTCCTGGTCGCGCTCGTCGTGCTCGGCGCGGTGTCCGGCAACGGGCCGTGGTCGTGGCTCGTCCTCGCGATCAGCGTGTTCGCCGTCATCGCCTACTCGGCACCGGGGCTGCGCTTCAAGGAGAAGCCGTTCCTCGACTCGCTCACGTCGAGCACCCACTTCGTCTCGCCGGCGATCTACGGCCTGGCGCTCGCCGGCCCGCACTGGACCGGCCAGCTCGTCGCCGTGTGCGTGGCGTTCTTCCTGTGGGGCGTGGCGTCGCACGCGTTCGGTGCCGTGCAGGACGTCCTCGCCGACCGGGCCGGTGGGATCGGCTCCGTGGCGACCGTCATCGGTGCCCGCGCCACCGTGCGGCTGGCGTTCGTGGCGTACCTCGTGGCCGGTGTCGCGCTGCTGTTCTCGGCGTTCCCTGGTCCGATCGCCGCGATCGTCGTCGTGCCGTACGCCCTCAACGTGCTGCCGTGGTGGAACGTCACCGACGCGGGCGCCGAGTCCGCGAACGCCGGGTGGAAGCGGTTCCTCTGGATCAACTACCTCGCCGGGTTCATCGTGACGATGGCACTCATCGCGTACGCGTTCACGCACTGACCCGTGCCCTGACAGACTGGACGCACGCGCCGCGGGAGTCGTGGGGCGCCAGCCACGAAGGAGTGCACGCATGACGGTCCGGATCATCCACGTCGGTCTCGGAGGGTGGGGCGGCAACTGGGCCCGCACCGCCATCCCGGAGGTCACCGAAGTGGAGGTGGTCGGGATCGTCGACCCGGTCCCGGCGACACTGGACGCCGTGCGGTCGGACCTCGGCCTGCCGGGGTCGGCGGCGTTCGCGTCCCTCACCGAGGCGCTCGCCGGGGTCGAAGCCGATGCCGTCGTGATCACCGCCCCCGCCGTGACGCACGTGCCGCTCGCCCTCGAGGCGCTCGAGGCCGGCAAGCACGTCCTCGTCGAGAAGCCCTTCGCCAACACCACGGACGAGGCCGTCACCGCGGTCCGTCGCGCCGAGGAGCTCGGGCTCGTGCTGCAGGTCAGCCAGAACTACCGCTGGTACCCGGCACCCCGGGTCGTGCAGGACCTGCTCGCCGCGAGCACCGTCGGCGAGCTCTCGGCGATCAACGTCGACTTCCGGCAGTGGGACAACGACCTCGCGTTCGAGGAGCACCCGCACTACCGGTTCCCGCACGCGATGATCAACGACATGGCGATCCACCACTTCGACCTCCTCCGGATGATCACCGGTCGCGAGGCCGTCCGCGTGTTCGCGAAGTCGTCGTACCCGTCGTACAGCAAGTACCAGGACGAAGCCGTCGCCTCGATGATCATCGAGCTCGACGACGGCCTCGTGGTCAGCTACCGCGGCAGCTGGCTCTCGCGCGGCCCCCGGACGGCCTGGGCCGGCGAGTGGAGCATCCAGGGCGAGGACGGCGAACTGTGGTTCACGAGCCGCTCGGGGGAGCCGAACGCGGTGGCCGGGGACCGCGTGACGGTCCGCCGGACGCAGGACGACGAGGCCGAGGCGGTCGAGCTGCCGACGATGGCGCACACCGACCGACAGGGCGGGCTGCAGGCGTTCGCGCGCTCGGTGTCCGGTGGTCCCGTGCCGGCGACGAGCGGTCGCGACAACCTGCGGAGCCTCGCGCTCATGGAGGCGGCGGGCCGCTCCGCGGCGTCGGGCCTGCCCGAGGACGTCGCCGTCCCGTCCTGACGCCCGGCGGGCCCCGCCCCGCCCCGCGAAAGCGACAGCCTGCCGCCGCGGTCCCGCGGCACCCTGTCGCTTCCGCGGCACAGACGACGGGCCGGCCCACGGGTCTGTCGCTCCGGCGGCACGGACTGGAGGCGCGGTGCGGGCCCGACCCGCGCCTCCAGGCCGCCGTCCGGTCGCGCTCCCGCCCCGCGAAAGCGACAGTCTGCCGTCGCGTTCCCGCGGCATCCTGTCGCTTTCGCGACACGGACGGCGGGCCGGCCCGCGGATCTATCGCTTTCGCGGCACCGGCACCGGCAACGGCACGGGCACCGGCATCGGCACCGGCGGTGCCCGCCGGCCGCGTCCGCCGTGCGCGGGACACGCCCGGGGCTGGACACGACCCCGGCCCGAGCGTGTACGAAATGGGGAATGGCCAAGGACAGTCTCCCCGAGCTCGAACTCGCGAACGTCCGCACACGTGAGGGCATCACGGACACCGTGACCGAGATCCGTCGTCGTGCGGACATCCCGGCGCGCACCCGCCTGGCGATCGCGAAGACCAAGCAGCGCTGGCACCGCGACCCCACCCCGCTCGTGGCGATGGGCGTGACCGCTGCAGCCGGTGTCGCGGCGATCATCGTCGGCATCGCGATCCGGAACAACCCCGCCGGGCACCTCGCCGAGCCGCCCGCATCGTCGGCCTTCACCGCGCTGCTGCCGTTCGGCGCCCGTGGTGGCGACGGCCCGGGCGCCACCGAGCAGAGCCAGCCCGGACGCAAGGGGCGCAATGCCCGTGCGAAGGCCGCCGAGGAGTCGCTCGAACGCGACCCGCAGCACCGCGCACGCGTCAAGCAGCGCGCCGGGATCGCCGCGGTCCAGCGCCGCGCGACGAAGAACCGCAAGCAGGCCGCCAAGCGCTCGAAGCAGGCACTGAAGGCGAGGGGGTAGCCCCGTGGCACGCGAGCAGCACAAGCCCGAACCCGACGACCCCCGCAAGCCCGACAGCCCGGCGGACCTCACCAAGCCCACGCTGGTCTACACGCTGAAGAAGACGCTCCGCGAGTTCTCCAGCGACCAGTGCACGGACCTCGCCGCGAGCCTGACCTACTACACCGTGCTCGCGCTCTTCCCCGGTCTGCTGGCCGTGGTCTCGATCCTCGGGCTCGTGTCCGACCCGAAGAAGACGATCGACACGCTGCTCGACCTCGTGAACAACATCGGTGGCGAGCAGGTCGTCAGCCTGCTCCGGGACCCCATCGAGGGACTCGTGCGCTCGCCCGCGGCGCCGATCACGTTCATCGTCGGTGTGGTCGGTGCGCTCTGGTCGGCCTCCGGGTACGTCGGCGCGTTCGGCCGCGCGATGAACCGGATCTACAACGTCCGCGAGGGGCGTCCGATCTGGAAGCTCCGCCCGACCATGCTCGGCGTCACGCTCTTCACCGTCGTCCTGCTCGTCCTCGGGCTGCTCGCGCTCGTGTCCGGCCCGCTCGCCCGCAGCTTCGGCGACGTGATCGGGCTCGGCGACGCCGCCGCGACCGTCCTGAGCATCGTGCAGTGGCCGATCCTGCTCGTCATCGCGATCATCGTCGTCGCGGTGCTCTACTACTGGGCGCCGAACGTCAAGCAGCCGAAGTTCCGGTGGGTCAGCGGCGGGTCGATCGTGGCCATCCTGATCCTCGTCATCGCCAGCGTCGGGTTCGGCTTCTACGTCGGGAACTTCTCGAACTACAACGCCACGTACGGATCCCTCGGTGGCGTGATCGTCTTCCTGCTGTGGGTGTGGATCACGAACAACGCGCTGCTCTTCGGCGCGGAGTTCGACGCCGAGCTCGAGCGTGGACGGCAGCTGCAGGCCGGCATCCGTGCGGAGGAGGACATCCAGCTCCCCGAACGCGACACCCGGCAGATCGAGAAGCAGGACGAGAAGCGCGCGCAGGACGTCCTCGACGGCATCAAGATCCGCGAGGACGCCGACCGCCGCTGACGGGACATTCCCGGTCGGGGTCGCTACGGTTCGCCCGTGCCGTCCTTCCTCGAGGGGCTCCCGTTCTGGTGGCTGGTCCTCGCGCTCTTCGTCGTGGTGCTCTGCCGCGCGCAGGCGACCTACTGGCTGGCACGACTCGCGGTCACCGGCGCGGCGCGGTCCCGCTGGGGCCGCTGGCTCGACTCGGCGGCGGTCCGTCGGGGTTCGGCGCTGCTCGACCGCTGGGGGCTGCCCGTCGTCACGGTCAGCTTCCTCACCGTGGGGCTGCAGACGATCATGAACGCGGCTGCCGGCATCGCCCGGGTGCCGTGGTGGCGGTACACGATCGCGATGGTCCCGGGGTGCGTGGCGTGGGCGTTCGTCTACGCGACGGTGGGGATCGCGCTGTTCTGGGCGGTGCTCGCGGCGTTCGCGGGGTCGCCGTGGGGCGTGGTCGTGCTCGTCGTGCTGGCGGCGGCCGCCGCGGCCGCCGTGTGGACGGTCCGGCGTCGTCGCCGGCTCGCCGCGGACACGTCCCGGGTCTGACGGCCAGGAGGCGCGGTGCCGGGCCGCCCCGCGGCCGTCGTCCGGTTTTCCACAGCCCAGGAGGCGCGGTGCCGGCCCGCCCCGCGCCTTCCGTAGGGTGGTGCGCATGACCGACACCGCGCCTCCCGTCCGTCCGACCGCACTCGTCACGGGCGCGACCCGTGGGATCGGCCGGGCCATCGCGCTCGACCTGGGACGCACGCACCACGTGCTCGTCGGCGGCCGGACCGCCGCCGCCGTGGACGCGCTCGTCGCCGAGCTGCCCAGCGCGTCGCCGTTCGTGGGCGACCTCGGCGCGGGCGAGTTCCCGCCGCTGCCGGAGCGCCTCGACGTCCTCGTGCACTCCGCCGGGGTCGAGCAGGGCACGACCGTCGCGGACACCCCGCGCGAGGTGTGGGAGCAGGTCTTCGCCACGAACGTGTTCGCGGTCGCCGAGCTGACGCGACTCGCGCTCCCGGCCCTCCGCGCCGCGCGGGGCATCGTCGTGCCGATCAACAGCGGGTCCGGGTTCCACTCCGGCCCCGGCGGTGCCGTGTACGCGGCGTCGAAGTTCGCGCTGCGGGCGTTCGCCGATGCCCTGCGGGAAGAGGAACGGGCGAACGGCGTCCGGGTGTCGAGCGTGCACCCGGGCCGGACGGACTCGGACATGCAGCGGGCGCTGACCGAGAAGCTCGGCGAGGACTACGACACCGACTACTACCTTGCGCCCTCGGACGTGGCCGATGCCGTCCGGACCGTGGTCGACCTGCCGGCGCGGGGCACGATCGAGTCGCTGGCGATCCGGCCGACGCGGCGGCGCTGACCCGCTGCGGCCAGCGTGGCGGATCACCTGAGCTCGATCCTCGTGGTGAGGTCGAGGCGGTCGAGGAACGTCTCGTCGTGACTGACCACGACGAGGGCTCCCCGGTACGCCCGGAGCGCGTCCACGAGCTGGTCGACACTCGTCAGGTCGAGGTCGTTCGTCGGCTCGTCGAGCACCAGCAGCTGCGGCGGGGGATCCGCGAGCACGAGGCTCGCCAACGCCACGCGGAACCGCTCCCCGCCCGAGAGCGCGCCGGCCGGGCGGTCGACGGTGTCCCCGCGCACCAGGAACTTCGCCAGCCGGTTCCGCACCTCCGCCGGCGGGACGTGCGGGGCATCCCGCCGGACGTTCTCCAGCACCGACAGCGCGTCGTCGAGTGAGTCCTTCCGCTGCGGCAGGTAGCCGATGCGGTCGACGTGCGGGACCGCAGTCGTGTCGGGCAACGGGTGCGCCCGCGCGCCGGGCACCCCGACGAGCTGCTCGAGCAGCGTCGTCTTGCCGACGCCGTTGTCCCCGGCGACCGCGATGCGCTCCGGACCCTGCACGATCGTCGCCCGCCCGCGCAGCGTGATCGTCGCGATCTGCCGCGATGCCGGCACGTCCGGGTCGGGGAGCGTCACGTGGATGGACTCGTCCGCACGCAACCGTCCCTCCGCCTCGCGCTTGGTGGCGAGTGCGGCGGCCTCGTCCTCGGCGTACCCGGTGCGGAGCCGCCCGGCGGTCTGTTCGCCGCGCTTCCGCATCTCGTTCGCGAAGATCTTCGGCATCCCCTCGGCGGCCTTCACCCCGGACCGGGCCCGACGGGCGATCTTCGTCTCGGCCTCGATGCGCTGCCGCTTCTCGGTGCGGTGCCGCTGTTCGGCGACCCGGACCTCGCGTTCGACGGCGGCCTGCTGCACCGCGAGGTGCTCCTCGAACGCGCTGAAGGTCCCGCCGAACACGGTCATGGCGCCCGCGCGGAGCTCGGCGACCTCGTCGACGTGTTCCAGGAGCTCGCGATCGTGGCTGACGACGACGAGGGTGCCCGGCCAGTCGTCGACCATGTCGAGCAACATGCTCCGGGCACGACGGTCGAGGTTGTTCGTCGGCTCGTCGAGGAACGCGATCGGGAGCCCCCGCAGCCGGATGCCGGCGACCGCCACGAGGACGGCCTGGCCTCCGGACAGGGTGCTCACCGGACGCTCGAGGTCGGCGCCGATGCCGAGGCCGATGCCGTCGAGCGCCGCGGCCGCACGTTCCTCGAGGTCCCAGTCGTCGCCCACGGCGTCGAAGTGCTCCGGAGCGGCGTCACCGCCGAGGATCGCGCGGAGGGCCGTCAGGGTCGGACGGATGCGCAGGAGGTCGGCGACCGCGTCGTCGTTCTGCGGTTGCAGGCGTTGCGGCAGGTGGTCGACGGGGCCGGACGTCGTGATGGTGCCCGACGTGGGGTGGAGCCGACCCGTGACCAGCCGGACGAGGGTCGACTTGCCGGCACCGTTCCTCCCGACCAGGCCGGTCCGGCCACGGCCGAAGGCGGTGGTGAGGTGGCTGAGCGCGACGGTGCCGTCGGGCCAGGCGAAACTGAGGTCGTTCAGGACGACGGACGGACTGATGGGCATACGGGTGCCTCCCCGGTGGTCGATGCTGGGCGCACGACACCGGACCCGCTACGGGAGGGCGGAGCGCCCGACGGGGCGCGACGATCACGGTGTCAGCGCGAGGGCTGAGCAGATCCGGTGATCGACAGCAATTCGTCCACTTCCGTCGGGGAGCCCTGCGTGACCGCCACCCGCACCGCCGGTCGGTCGTCCCGCACCGGTGGCCTCGCGATGACGACGAGGACCAGGCCACGGTACGCCGGGAGTCTCGCGCCGCGCAAGGCCCTCGAGCCGTGACAGGCTGGGGGCATGCCGGAGAACCTGCTGCCGAACCCGACCGCGAACCCCGAGACGCTCCTGCCCGCCGAGCCGGAGGTGACCGCCGCCCTCGCTGCCGACGCCCCCGTCGCGAGCGTCGTGGTGTCGCACCCGGCGTCGAGCCTGGCGTGGGCACTGCTCGCCGACGAGGCGTGGGAGCGTGGGGCGACCCTCGAGTCCTACGCCTACGCGCGGGTGGGGTACCACCGTGGGCTCGATGCGCTGCGGAAGGCGGGCTGGCGCGGTGCCGGGCCGGTGCCGTGGTCGCACGAGCCGAACCGGGGCGTGCTGCGGGCGCTGTTCGCGTTGCGGCGTGCGGCTTCGGCGATCGAGGAGCCGGGCGAGCCCGAGCGGCTGACGGAGTTCCTCGATGCGTCCGACCCGGCGGCGATCCCGGCGCTGAGCGCGTAGCGCGCGAGCGCAGGGGAGGGCGGTTCGTCGCTCGTCTCCGCCGGTGCGCGCATCTTTCGGGCTCGCTGACCGTTCTGGTTCGTGAAACCCGGGAATCGCGAACCAGAACGGTCACGAACCCCGCGGAACCTCCCTCCGCCTGCGCAGCGGGCTGGCTCGCGTCCGGTTGGCGCACGACGAAAGTCACCTCGAACCGCGCTTCCGCCTGGTTCGAGGTGACTTCCGTTGTGCGAGCCGCGCTGCGCGGCTAGCGCGCGGCCGCGGCCACGGCGCGCCGCCGCGCGAGCAGTACCCACGCACCCGCGGCGAGCAGCAGTGCCGCCACGGCCCCGGCGACGAAGACGGCCGGCCCGGACACGCCCGTGTACGCCAGCACTCCCCGCGCGCTCGCCCGCTCGGCCACGGCGTCGGACGCCCCGCGGTCACCAGCGCCTGAGGCAGCGCCCGGCCCCGCGCCCGAGCCGGCCCCCGCGCCCGAGCCGGCCCCCGATCCCGCGCCGCCGCCCGAGCCCGAGCCCGCGCCCGGGCCCGGCGTCGGCGGTACGACCACCGACTCGACGGGCTCCACGACGACCCGGACGACCGCCACCACGGTCTGCCCCGCGTGCGTCGTCACCTGGTACCGCACTGCCGTCGCCGGTCCGGAGAACGACGACTCCGGGGTGAACGTCACCTGCACGCCCTCGACCGTCCAGACGCCCTCGCCGGGGACCCTGAGCCGCTTGCCGTCCGCCGAGAGCTCCGCCCCCTCGATCCCGTCGCCGCTCAAGCGCAGGGAGTCCGGGTCCGCCGAGCTCCCGTCGAGCGGGTCGTTCCCGAGGACGTCGATCGTCACCGGCTCGCCCTGCTTCGTCGTGCCCTCGTCGTCGACCGCGACGGCCTCGGGCAGGACGACCTCGAACGCGGTCCGATCGGCGTTGTTCGACAGGTCGACGTCGGTCACCGAACCGTCGAGCGCGATCGCGGGGCGGGCTGCGTCGAGGCGGTCGGTCGTGAAGTCCGTGACGCTCTCGACGGGCATCGTGTGGAGGCCGGAGCGGGTCGTCACCGGCACCGTCCCCCGCACCGCGATCGTGACCGCACCACCGGGCGGGCCCGACCAGTCGGCGGCGACCGCACCCTGTCCCGCCGCGGCGCCGCACGTCGCCCCGGCCTCCGCACGGCACGTCCACCGCACGTCCGTCAGCGGCAGTCCCTCGGTCACCGCCACCGTGCGCGCGACGGCGTCGACCGCTCCGCCGATCGTCGCCGGCCCGTCGTTCACCGACCGCAGCTCGAACGTGACGTCCTCGCCGGGGGTGACCGGCGCGTTCGTCAGCGTGTGGGCGGTCGTGACGACGTCGGTCGGCTGCGTCGCCCGCAGGTTCCGGATCTCGTGGAACTGCGTCCGGCCACCGGTCGATGCGCTGAAGCCGAACCGCACCTGTTCCGGCAGTGCCGTGGCGGGGAGGTCGGCGCTGACGACCTCGCGCAGCTCGCTCGCGTCGGCGCCGGGGGCGGTCGGCTCGGACATCGAGACGAGCACCCGGATCCCGCCGGCGTCGGTCGGCAGCAGATCGATCTGCACGTGGCGGTGCGTGGCCGCCTCGGCCGTGGTCTCGCGGTCTTCGAGGAACCCGTCGCCGAGGTCCCCGGTGGTCGCGAGGACCGGGTAGCACTCGCGCTCCGGACCCCGGACGGTGATCGCGTTCGGGACGACGTCGGGACGCGCGAAGTTGCCGAACCGGTCGAACCCGATCCCGACGACCCCGCCGTCGAGGCCTTCCTCGCAGGGGCGGGTGCCGTCGTGGTAGCCGAGGCCGGCACCGACGGGCCCGATCGCGTCGAGCGGGACGGCGGCGTCCTGCAGGAAGAACCCGATCCCGTCGGCGTACCCGGTGTCCGTCGTGCTCCACATCCGCTGGTCGAACTCGACCGTCAGGCCGTGGCTGGAGTCGTAGGGCGACTCGTTGTAGACGGCGGAACTCACCCGCTTCGTGTCGTCGGTCAGCCGCAGCCACCGTCCGGCGGCGCCGTGGTCGACGATCGCTGCCTGTCCGTCGTCCGTCGCGATCCGGGTCCAGCCGGCGGGCATCGTCGTGCCGACCGGCAGTCCGACGAAGGGGTCGGTGACCGGGAACGGCGCGACCGCGTGCGCGGGGGACGTCGTGGCGACCGCGGTCGCGAGGCCGCCGCCGACCACCACGAGGGCGGTCAGGGCGGCGCTCGCGACGGCGCGCCTGGGAGTGCTGTGCATGGGGTCCTCTCTGCTGGTGGAGAAGACCCTTCCGGACGCCCGACGCAGGCGCAAGGAATATGTATCAGATATACGACTTCCGGGCTGCGCTCAGCCGAGCACGGCGCTCCACGAGAACGCCTGCGGCCAGAGCTGGTGCTCCGGCAGCACGTCGAGGCCGCACGCCCGCGACCCCAGGCCGTGCTGCGCGGCGTCGAGGTACAGGTACAGGTGCTCCGAAACAGGCAGCTCGTAGGGGTGCATCGCGCGACCGATCTGCTGCGCGGTCCACGGCGACAGGGTGAACCCCGCACGGTTCGAGCCGACGGTCGACACGGTGAACGGCCCGACCGACAGCTCGCGCAGCGACGGCCGGTGCCCGGTCTCCTGCGGCATCGAGTACTCGACGCCGAGCGACCGCGCCGGTGCCGAGAAGCGTCCGACGCGGGCGGCGTGCGACGAGTCCGCGTACGACTCGAGCGGCCCCGTGCCGAACCACGACGCGTCCGAGTCGGCCAGGGACGCTGGCAGGTCGAACCGCACCCCGATCCGTGGCCACGTGACGTCCCACGCGCCGAACGGCACCGCGTCGGTCTGCAGCAGCAGCCCGGCGTCGGTCAGGGTCCAGCGGTGCGTGACGTCGACGCCCCACCCGCTGTTCGCCGCCGCGACGCGGACCCGCTGCTCGAGCCCGGAGTCCGTCCGCGACACCGACACGAGCCGGTGCGTGAGCCGGTCCAAACCACGTTCGCGCCAGCGTGTGGCCGACGGGGGAGCGTCCGGGTCGCCCACGCCGTGCGTCAGCACCGGGTCGGCCGTCTCGTACCCGCCCTGCGACGCCAGACTGTCGTTGTCGGTCGGTGCGCGCCACAGCTCGAGTCGCGGCCCGGCCACCTCGTGCCCCTTCCAGGACACCAGGTCACCGCGGGCCGAGAACGTCCCGTCGCCGAGTCGGTCGCCGTCCCACCCCTGACCGGAGGCCCGTGGCACGTCCGCCTCGCGCGATGCGACGAGCGTCTGGGTGCGTGCCAGGACGTGGCCGGTGTCCGCCCACGAGGTCGGCCCCGCCAGTTCCGCCGTGACGTCGAACCACAGCTCGTCACCGGGGGCGAGCGCCGCGGTCGCGGCTTCGAGCACCTCGTCCGGCACCGGCACCGTGGCGGAGGACCGCGCCGCGACGACGCCCGGCGTGAACCGGCCCTCGTGCTCCACCACGCCGTTCCGGGACAGCGTCCAGTGGAACCGCAGTCCCGCGGTCGAGGCCGAGTGGTACCGGTTCTCGATGAGCACGGTGGTGTCCGACGCGGACATCCGGATCGGCGCCACGACGGCCGCGAACTCGGCCAGCCCCGGCGTCGGGGTGTCGTCGGGCAGCACCAGGCCGTCCATCACGAAGTTGCCGTCGTGGACGACCTCGTGGAAGTCGCCGCCGTACGCGTGGTAGGGCCGTCCTTCAGGGGTGTGCGCGAGCAGCCCGTGGTCCCGCCACTCCCACACGAACCCGCCGTGCAGCCGCGGGTACTTGTCCACGAGGGCCTCGTACTCGGCGATCTGGCCGGGTCCGTTGCCCATCGCGTGCACGTACTCGCAGTGGATGAACGGCTTCGACCGCTGGCGAGCCGCCTCGGCCGGGCCGCAGCCGAGCAGGGGCGTTGCCGGACCGCCGCCGATCGACTCGGTCTCCTGCAGCGACGGGTACATGCGCGAGTACACGTCGGTGTAGGTGCCCGTGTAGTCGCCCTCGTAGTGGACCGGACGTTCGTCGTCGCGGTCGTGCACCCACTGCGACATCGCGGCGAGGTTGCGGCCGGTCCCGGACTCGTTGCCAAGCGACCACATCACGATCGACGCGTGGTTCTTGTCGCGCTCGACGGTCCGCGCGATGCGGTCGAGGTACGCCTCGCGCCAGGCCGGGTCGTCCGACGGGTTGCCGACCCAGCCGGTGAAGATGAACCCGTGCGTCTCGAGGTCGCACTCCAGGATCACCCAGAAGCCCAGCTCGTCGGCGAGGTCGAGCACGCGGGGGTGCGGCGGGTAGTGCGAGGTGCGGATGGCGTTGACGTTGTTCCGCTTCATGAGCGCCATGTCGGCGCGTGCGTGCTCCTCGTCGAACACCCGACCGCGCACGGGGTGGGTCTCATGCCGGTTCACGCCGTGGAACACCACGCGCTCGCCGTTCACCAGGAACCGATCGCCCTCGATCGACACGGTGCGGAAGCCGAGCCGCAGCGACACGGTCTCACCACCGGCGCTCCCACCGGCTGCGGTCCCGGTGGACAGCGTCGCGTCGTACAGCGTCGGGAGCTCGGCGCTCCACGGCTCGACACCCTCGACGGTGATCGGTCCGACCTCGTCGGCGGACGCCCACGAGACGTCGACGCCGAGCGCGGGCACCGTGAAGCGCACCGGGAACGCAGCATCGACGGTCGGGAACGAGATCGTCCCCGTGCCGGTCGACGGTCGGCCGGACGCCGCGGTCCCGGCGCTCGCCGCACTCCCGAGCACGGCGGTCCACCCGGCCTGCACGAACACGTCGTCGATCGGGGCGGTCGGCCGCGCCAGCAGCGTGACCTCGCGGAAGATCCCGGGCAGCCACCACTGGTCCTGGTCCTCGAGGTACGAGGCCGCCGACCACTGGTGCACCCGGACGCGGACCTCGTTCGCCCCCGGTCGCAGCACGGACGTGACGTCGAACTCCGTCGCGAGCCGCGACCCGGTCGACCATCCGATGAGGACGCCGTTCACCCACACCCGGAAGTGCGACTCCACCCCGTCGAACCGGAGCAGCACCCGGGCCGCGGCGTCGAAGGACGTCGGGAGGTCGAAGGTACGGCGGTAGTCGCCGGTCGGGTTCTCCTCCGGCGGGTGCGGCGGGTCGATCGGGAACGGGTACTGCAGGTTCGTGTAGCTCGGCGCGCCGTGCCCGTGCAGCACCCAGTGCGCCGGCACCGGGATCGTGCCCCACTCGTCCTCCGGCCCCGGTTCCGGGACGTCCGCGACGGGCGACCACCGGAAGTCCCATTCCCCGTCCAACGACAGGGCGGGAGCGTCCGTGTGCAGCCAGGCCCGCGGGGCCAGCCGGGTGTCCGAACCGGGGGCGGTGGAGGAGAGTGCGGCGATGGTCAACCCTTGACCGATCCTTCCGTGAGGCCCCCGCGCCAGAAGCGCTGCAGGACGATGATGGCGATGACGAGCGGGATGACCGAGACGAGCACCCCGCCGGTGGTGAGCTGGTAGAACTCCGGCAGCCGGTCCACCTGCGAGCGCCAGTTGTTGAGTCCCAGTGTGATCGGGTACAGCTTCTGGTCGGCCAGCATGATGAGCGGCAGGAAGAAGTTGTTCCAGATGCCGACGACCTGGAACAGGAACACGGTGACGAGTGCCGGCGTCATCTGCCGGAGCACGATCGTGTGGAAGATCCGGAGCTCGCCGGCCCCGTCGATGCGTGCCTGCTCGAGGAGCGCCGTGTCCACCGACGCCGCGGCGTACACCCGGCAGAGGAACAGGCCGAACGGCGAGACGAGGCTCGGGATGAGCACGCTCCAGTACGTGTCGGTCAGGCCCAGCGTCGAGAACAGCAGGAACAGCGGCAGCGCCGTCGCCGTCCCCGGCACGAGCACGCCGCCGAGGATCGTGCCGAACACGAGCTGCCGACCCCGGAACTCGTACTTCGCGAGCGCGTAGCCACCCGCCGCGGCGAAGTACGTCGCGAGGACGGCGCCGACGCCCGAGTACAGGATGCTGTTCGCGATCCAGCGGACGAAGATGCCGCCGTCGTACGTGAACACCTGCTGGAGGTTGCTGAACAGCGCGAAGTCGCCGCCGAACCAGAACCCGTTCGTGGCGAACAGTGCGCCGGTGGTCTTCGTCGCGGCGATGATCACCCAGTACAGCGGGACGAGGAAGTAGATCGCGACGATGACGAGGATGCCCGTCACGACGATCTGCGACTTGCCGGAGCGGTCGAGCTTGCGGCGCTGGTGCGCCGAGATCGACGTGGTGTCCACCGGGACCGCGGTCTTCGCGGTGGCCGGCGCTTCGATGGCTTCGCTGCTCATGCGTCCGCCCCCTTCGTGACGGTGGTGCCGTGGTCCGGACCGGAGCGGCCCTGGAGGTGCGGTGCGGCCTGGGTGGTGACCGTCCCGGCCGACGCGACGCGCGTCTGGAGCGCGACCCGCGCCTCCTGGCCGTCCCGCTTCGCCCGCTTGCGGCGATCCCGCTCGTCCTTCGGCGGACGGTTCGTCAACGCGAGGAACGCGAACGACAGGATGAACGCGGCCAGCGCGATGATGACCGCCTGCGCACTCGCGACGCCGTACTCGTTGAACGCGAACGCGTTCGTGTAGGCGGCGTAGTTCGGCGTGTACTCGGTGTCGATCGCGGGGGCGACCGTGGACAGGATCTGCGGCTCCGCGAAGAGCTGCAGCGTGCCGATGATCGAGAACACCGTCGTGAGCACGAGTGCCGGCGCGATGAGGGGGATCTGGATCCGCCACGCGACCTGGAACGCGTTCGCGCCGTCGACCTTGGCGGCCTCGTAGACCTCGCCGGGGATGGACTTCAGCTGCGCCACGATGATGAGCATGTTGTAGCCGGTGTACGTCCACGTGACGATGTTCGCGATCGACCAGAGCACGCTGTTCGCGCCGAGGAAGTCCGGTTGGAGCCCGATCCCCTGCAGCAGCGACACGATCGGCGACAGGCCCGGCACGTACAGGAACGACCACAGGATCGTCGCGATGACGCCGGGGACGCCGTACGGCATGAAGTAGATCGCACGGAAGAAGCCCGGCCAGCGGGCGCTCGCCGACTCGAGCAGCAGCGCGAGGATCGTGCAGGCGATGATCATCACCGGGACCTGCACGATGCCGAACAGCAGCATGCGGCCGATCGAGGCGACGAAGCCGGCGTCCTGCAGGGCGATCGCGTAGTTGTCGAACCCGGCGAACCTGCCGACGACGCCGTCCTCGCCGAACAGCCCCTCGCGGTCGACGGTCGTGAACGACTGGAACAGCGCGCTGATGATCGGGATGATGAACGTCAGCACGAACAGGGCGAGGAAGGGTGCGAGCAGGATCCACGGGGCGCGCTTCTGGGCGACCGTGGCCTTCGTGCTCGTGCGGAAGCCGTTCTTCGGCTGCGTCGTGGTCATCGTGCCGTCCTCACGCTGAGGCCCTTGTCCTTGAAGGACTGGACGATCTCCTTCTGGGCGAGTTCCACCGCGTCGGTGAGCTTCAGCCCACTCGTGAGCTTGCGGCGGAACTGGTTCTGCAGACTCGTGAACGCCGACTGCGTCACGGGCGACCAGGACCACTCGACGTTCTGCTCCTTGGCGGCGGGGACGAAGACGTCCTCGTTGTAGTTCTGCCCGGAGAACCACTTGCTCGGCTGCTCGCGCTGCGCCCCGATGTAGTCCTTCGCGGGCGACCACCCGATGCCGCAGTACTTGATCATCGCGTCGATGCCCTCCTTCGAGGTGGTCATCCACGTGATGAACTCGAGCGCTTCCTTCGGGTGCTTCGCGTTGGCGAGCACCGCGGCCGTCGAACCGCCGATCGCGCTCGACCCGAACCCGGTGTCGCCCCACTTCTGCATGGGTGCGACCTTCCACTTGCCCTCGCCGCCCTGGACGGACTCGATGAGGGCGTCGCCCCAGCTCGCGCTCGTGACGGCCGCGATCTTGCCGCTCGCGGCCGAGGCGTACCAGCCCGGGGAGTACGCGCCGGCGCTCGTGTCGACGAGCTTGTCGTCGATCACGCCGTCGAAGAACTCGGCGACCATCAGGGTCTTCTCGTCGGTCATGTCGACGACCCACTCGTCGCCGTCGACCTTGAACCACCGGGCGCCGGCCTGCTGCGCGTACGCGGCGAAGGGGGAGGCGTCCGAGACCGGGAAGACCTCGAGGTAGTTCTGCGCCCCGGTCTTCCGGACCTTCTCGGCGAGGTCGCGCCACTCGTCCCACGTCGTCGGGGGTTCGCCGCCGGCCTGCTCCAGGAGCGCCGTCTGGTAGTAGAAGCCCATGGGGCCGGTGTCCTGGGGGATGCCGTAGATGCCGTCCACGAACGAGACCTGCGCCCAGGCGGCGTCGTCGTACTTCGACTCGAAGTCCTTCGCGCCGTAGCGGGCGAGGTCGACCAGGCCGTTGGCGAGCATGAACTCGGGGATCTGCCGGAGCTCGACCTGCCCGATGTCCGGGCCACCACCGGCCGCGAGTGCGGAGTACATCTTCTGGTACCCGCCGCTGTTGCCGCCCGGGATCCAGTTCGCGGTCACCTGGATGTCCGGGTGCGTCTTGTTCCAGACGTCGCAGACCTTCTGCAGGTCCTTCAGCCAGGCCCAGTACGTCAGTTCGACCTTCTGCCCGCTCGCTGCGGCGGGGATCAGCGCCGCCTTGTTCACGTTGGTCGAGCCCGGCACCGCGCAGCCGGCGAGCAGTCCGGTCGCGGCCGCGCCGAGGCCGAAGCCCAGCAGTTGTCGTCGGGAGATGGGCCGTCGGTTCGGTGGAGGCGTCATTGCCGGGACTCCGGTTCGTCGTCGAGCGGGATGCCTCCAACCCAACCACAGAACCGAGCGCAGCTGTACTTTCACGAAGACTCTGGACGTTCCCTCCGGACGTGGAACACCGTGCCCCGTCGGGGTGGAGTGTGGGCCAACACGAAACGTCGGGGTCCGTGACAGCCCCGGCATCCGTCCGAGAGGAGCTGCCATGACGTCGACCAACGCGACGAGCGAACTGCACGGGATCCTGGGACAGCGGCTGGAGGGCGGTGGGACCTGGGCCTGGGCGTACGCCGACGTCTCCGGCAACGTGGAGGACCCCCGACGGCAGGCGGCACTGAAGCTGCGTGTGGTCGAGGAGGCCCTCCGTGCGCAGGGTGCGACCGACGACGTGGTCGACCTCGTCGCCGGCGAGTTCGAGCAGGAACCCGGCGTCCCCTCGCCCGTCACCCGGTACGTGCTGGTCCACGACGGTGCGCTCGTGCTGAGCGAGGTCCTGCCCGGGCACCTGCACGGCGCGGAGTCGGTCGGCGTCGGTGCCGTCCCCGACCTCGTGCCGCTCGTCGCCCACCGGCCCGTCGACCTGCCGTTCCTGGTGGTGCACGCCGGCAAGGAGGGCGGAGCCTTCCGTGCCTACCGACTCGGCCACGCGCCGCTCGACGCGACCGGCGGTGAGCAGCAGGTCCAGGGGCGCAACGACACCCTGCACTACGCCAAGGCCGGGACCGGGTGGAAGCAGCCGCACTGGCAGCAGCACACCGAGGAGATCTGGAAGCAGAACTCGTCGGAGACGGCCGCCGCCGTGGACGAGGCCGTCCGGACACTCCGACCCGGACTGGTCGTGGTCGCCGGGGACGTCACCGCGCGGGAGCTCCTCGTGAAGGCGCTGTCCTCGGAGACCCGGGCGCTGACCTCCGTCTTCCCGGGGGACCCCCGCGCCGACGCCTCGTCGAAGCAGGCGTTCGTCGAGCACGTCGAGACCGCGCTCGCCCGGGTCGTCGCCACCCGCCGCCACGACCTCGAGGACCTGCTCCGCACCCACGTCGGTCGGGGCGACAACCTCGCGGTGACCGGGCTCGGAGCAGTCGTCGGGGCGCTGCAGCAGGCGCAGGGATCGGTCGTCGCGCTCGACGCCGTGGCGGTCGGGGAGCGGACGCTCCTCGCGCTCGCCGGTGCCCCGTGGGTGGCGACGGCGCCGGAACAGGCTGCCGGGACGCCCGTCATCGGAGCGGTGCCGGCGGTGTGCGCGCTCGTGCGTGCGGCGGTGCTGACGGACGCGGAGCTCGTGCTCGTCAACGCGGCGTCGCTGCCGGGTGGGGTCGCGGCGGCGGCGTTGCTGCGGTGGCCGGTGGGGCCGGCCGTCCCCGCGTGATGCGGTGAGCACCTGACGGACGGGAGGCGCGGTGCCGGCTGGCGCCGCGGCTCTCGTCCGTCCCGCGGTCAGTCGTGGGAACGATCGCGCCGGGGCACCAGCGGCAGCGCCAGCAGCGGCAACACCCCCACGATCGAGAACGACGCCGCGAACCCGAGCGCCCCGACGAGCGCGCCGACCCCGGGACCCACGGCGCTCGCCGCGATGAACTGCCCGGTGTTCTGCGCCCCGAGCGCCCGCCCGGACCAGAACGGCCCCGCGGCCTCGGCAACCGACGTGTACGCGAGCCCGTTGTCCGCGACGGTGACGCTCGTGGCGACGACGAGGAACACCGCGGCGGCGGCGAGGTGCGTGGCGTCCACCAGCGCCAGCAGCCCCATCACCACGGCGGCGCTCACCGCGACGATCCGCAGCGGCCCGACGCGCGAGGCGGCGCGGTCGCTCCAGGCGCCGACGAGGATCCTCCCGACGGCGCCGACGAACTGCGACGCCCCGACGAGCAGTCCCGCGGCCGGGGTCGACCAGCCGAGGCCGACGAGCCACACCAGGCCGTACGTGGACAGCGTGAACTGCGGCACGACGAGCAGGACCGACACCGCGTGGATCCGCCACAGGAACCCGTTCGCCCGGTACGGGTTCGCGACGTGCTCCACCGGGGCGTCCGCACGCGCGGGGCGGGGCGGGTTCGCGATGCCGATCGCGCACAGCACGGCGAGCACGGCGCACAGGACGACGGGCAGGACGAGGGCCGCGCGGATGCCGTCCGCCTCGGCGAGCTGCGGGACCGTGACGGCCGCGAGCGTCACCCCGAGCGGCTGCGACATCTGCCGGATGCCCATCGCGAGGCCGCGCCGCTCCTTCGGGAACCACCCGACCACGACGCGGCCGCTCGCGGCGTTCGTCGAGGCGCTCGTCATGCCGGCGGCGAGGAACGCCAGGCCGAGCAGCACCGGGTCGCCCGCTGCCAGCCAGGCCTCGACGACCGCGAGGGTCGTGAGCACGAGCCCGCCCGCGATGACGACGCGCTCGCCGACGCGGTCGGTGATCGCGCCCCAGGCGATGAGCGTCAGGACCATGCCGAACGTCGGTGCGGCGGCCAGGAGCCCGGCGAGGGTGAGCGTCGTGCCGCGGGCGTGCAGGTACGGGATGAGCAGCGCGGGGGCGGACACCACGAGGGTGCCGGCGGCCTGGGCGGCGACGCCGAGGCCGAGCATCGTCCAGGCGCGGGAGGTGGTCGTCACGAGATCGTTTCAGTGTGGAACGGATTGGTATACCATTACGGTATACCATCCGGTCCGGATCGCCGCTAGGCTGGATCGCCGTGACCGAGACGACCGATGCAGCGCCCGTGTCGCAGACGAGCCAGCTCTACGACAACCTCCGAGCCGCGATCCTCACGCTCGAGATCGCCCCGGGGGAGCGCATCTCCGAACGTGGTCTCGAGGCGCGGTTCCACGCCTCACGGACCCCCGTGCGCGCAGCCCTGTCGCGGCTCGAGCGCGAAGGGCTCATCCTGCACGAGGGTCGCTCGTGGACGGTCACCCCGATCGACCTCGACGAGATCGCCTCGCTCGCGGAACTCCGCGGCGTCCTCGAACCCGCCGCCGCCCGGCTCGCGGTGGCACGCGCGTCCGAGGAGCAGCTCGCCGAGGTCCGCGGCCACCTCGACACCCTCCGGCCGACGCCCGACCAGCAGGCCGGCATCCGGATGGGCTCGACGTTCCACCTCGACCTCGCCGCGCTCGGCGGCAACCGGTTCATCACCGACGCCATCGCCGACGCACTCACCCGCCTGGAGCGCACGCGCTGGATCGAGGTGCGCACGCCCGAGGCCCGCGACGCCGCGTGGGAGGAGCACAGCGCCATCATCGACGCCGTGCGCTCCGGGGACGCGGACCGCGCGGCCGAGCTGCTCGCGGCGCACGTCGCCGGCACGAACGACCGGCTGCTGGCGTGGATCGCGCAGGAGCGCCGGCGTCTGCGGGGCGCCGGCATGGCGATCGTGGGCAGCACCGAGCGCTGACGCGACGGCCGTGCCGTGGACGCGCCCGCCTGCAGAGGGCGCGGTGCGGGGCGGACCCGCACCGCGCCTCCGGGAAGGCCGCTACGGTTTCGTCGCCGCGTCCTCGGCCGCGTCGATCTGGTCGAAGATCCAGGCGTTGCCGCCGTCGGAGTGGTCGAGCAGTGCGTCTCGCACCTCGGCCTCGTCGGTGGTGAGCCGGATCGCGCTCTTGCTGCCGGACCGTGTCGATTGGGACATCGCGTCTTCTCCTGTGTGTGTGGGCACCGTCGTTGGTGCGCTTCCTCACGGGACGTGCTGAGGTCGTGACAGTGTCGCGCGCGCTGTCCGGATCGCGCAAGGGGTTTCCGTCACATGTGGGAAAGTCCCGGCCGGCACCATGCCTAGGATGGTCCGGCCGCGCGGCTCGCGGCACGACACCAGCGGACGTCGGACAGGAGGGACGGGCTTGGCCGAGCAGCGCACCGCACCTCCCACGGTCTACGACGTGGCCTCCGCGGCGGGCGTCTCCATCGCCACCGTCTCCCGCGTGCTCCGCACGCCGGACGCCGTCCGCGAGGGCACGCGCGACCGGGTCCAGGCGGCGATCCGGACACTCGGGTACGTCCCCTCCGGGAACGCACGGGCCCTTGCGGGCAAGCGCACCGGCGTGGTCGGACTGCTGCTGCCCGGGTTCGACGTCGTGCCGGACGAACGCCCCGACCTCGTCACGGACGGCGGCGTGCGGGTCGTCGACGACCGGCGGCACGTGACGCAGCCGTTCTCGTCCAACCTGTACTTCGACGAGGTCCTGCGCGGCGCCGAGACCGAGGCATGGCAGCGGGGTCTGGCGCTGATGGTGGCCGCGGGGCGGGGGTCCTCGCGGGACGTCATCGTGAACGACGTCGCCGGCCGGGTCGACGGTCTCGCGGTGCTCGCCCAGACGGTGCCGGACGACCTGCTCGAACACGTCGCTCGACGGATCCCGGTCGTGGTGCTCGCCGACGACCGGCGCTCGCACGGGTTCGACTCGGTGAGCGTCGACAACGCCGCGGGAATGCGGACACTCGGCGCGCACGTGATCGGGCGGCTCGGCATCCGGTCGTCGCTCGTGTACCTGGCGGGGCCGATCGACTCGCCGGACGACATCGAACGCTCCGCGGGGTTCCGCCAGGCGCTCGAGGACCACGGGGTGCCGGCGTCGTCGGTGCGTGTCGTGCACGGCGACTTCGGGCGTGCGCGGGCCCGGGAGCTCGCGGCCCAGCTGCTCGACGGGGACGCCGTCCCGCGGGCGATCGTCTGCTCGAACGACCAGTCGGCGCTCGGGGTGCTCGACGCCGCGGGGGCGAGTGGTGTGCGGGTGCCGGAGGACCTCGTCGTGACGGGCTTCGACGGCATCGACGCGGGTCGGTTCTCGTCGCCGCGCCTGACCACCGTGCACCAGCCGATGGGGGAGCTCGGGCGCGCGGCGGTGCGGGCGATCGTGGACCGGCTGGAGCGCCGCGAGGGGCCGCCGCGGGCGATGCGCCTGCCGGTCGAGGTGCTCCTGCGCGAGAGCTGCCCGCCAGCGCTGTAGGTGGCGGCTGCGCCGGTGCGCGAGCTCCCGCGGCGCCGTGTCGCCGCTGCGAGGTCCCGCGTCGCCGCGTCGCCGCAGTGTGCGAGGTTCTGCGCACCGTGGGACGCTCGCGCCCCCGCACGCTGGTCGGAACCTCGCACACTGCGGTCCGGACTGCGCGCACACGTGCCGCCCCGCGAAACAACCCGCCCGGTTGCGCGACGCGATGTAAGCGCATACATTGTCTCCGTACCGACTCGACACGGAGGTCGACCGAGCAATGACGCTTCCCCCACAGCGCGTCCCAGCGCGCACCCCGGGCACCCGCCGGGGACGGAGAGGCCGCCTCATCGCGGCCATCGCCGGCATCGCGGTCGTGGCCCTCGCGGCCACCGGCTGCAGCATCCAGGTCCGGTCCCAGCCGGACCCGAGCATCGGCAAGGACACGATGCTCATCAACGCGGACCACGGCAACCCGCTGTTCGACCGCAACTTCAACCCGTACATCGCGAACGCCCGCACGGCGAGCAAGTGGATGTACGAGCCGCTCATCGAGATCAACCCCCTCGACGGCAAGGGCACCCCGTGGCTCGCGAGCAGCTGGGACCAGCCGGACGCGCGCACGATCGACATGACGATCCGCAAGGGCGTCGAGTGGTCGGACGGCTCGCCGTTCAGCGCGAAGGACGTCGTCTTCACGTTCGACCTGCTCAAGAAGTTCCCGGCGATGGACGTCAAGGGCGCCTGGCAGCACATCGACAGCATCGAGAGCACGGACGGCCACGTCGTCTTCCACCTCAAGGGCGACGACGTGCCGAGCCTCAACATCATCGGCGCGACGTACATCCTCGGTGAGAAGCACTACGGCGGCGTGAAGGACCCGACGACGTGGCGTGACCCGAACCCCGTGGGGACCGGTCCGTTCGTGCTCGGCAACTACACCGACCAGCAGTACTCGATGGACAAGAATCCGAAGTACTGGCAGGCCGACAAGATCGCCATCAAGCACCTGATCCTCCCGGCGACGAACACGCAGCTCGACACCGTCACGCGCGGCTACGACTGGGCGTACTCCTTCATCTCCGACGTGAAGGGCACCTGGGGAGCGGCGTCGAAGACGAACACGTGGTGGTTCCCGGCCGGCGGCGTCATCGGTCTCATCCCGAACCTGACGAAGGCGCCGTACAACGACGTCAACGTCCGGAAGGGCATCTCCCTCGCCCTGGACCGCGACGACATCGCCGAGACCGCGTCCGAGGGCAACCTGGCGGCGGCGGGCCAGACCGGCCTGATCCTGCCGAACCAGGAGAAGTACCTCAACCCGGACATCCCCGACCAGGGCATGGTCGCGCAGGACGTCGACGCCGCGAAGCAGGCGTTCGCGAAGTCCGGCTGGACCGAGCAGGACGGCAAGATCATGAAGGACGGCAAGCAGCTGTCCATCACGATCATGACCGCGAACGGCTACTCGGACTGGCTCCGCGCCGCGCAGACCGTCCAGCGCAACCTGACGGCCATCGGCATCAAGGTGTCGATCCAGGCACCGCAGCCCGCCGGCTACCAGTCGAACCTCAACAACGGACAGTTCGACATGGCGATGGGCGGCATGGGCAACGGTGACGTCTACCAGGCGTTCAACTCCCTGCTCTCGAGCGACTTCTACCAGCCGGTCGGCAAGTCGACGGTGAACAACTACGAGCGGTACCAGAACGCCGACACGCAGAAGCTCCTCGACGAGTACAAGGCGACGACGGACACCGCGAAGCAGCAGGAGATCCTCAACCAGCTGCAGGAGATCGTGTACGACGACCTGCCCGTGATCGGCATGTACTACGGCGGACTCTGGGGCCTGTTCAACACCGGCAAGTTCGTCGGCTGGCCCAGCGCCGAGGACCCCTACATGGCGCCGCAGAACTACGACTCGGCACCGCTGCTCATCTTCTCGAAGCTGCGGCTCCGCGACAGCGCAGCCGGCCGGGCGATCATCAAGGCCGAAGAGGACCAGAAGTGAAGTACACCCTCCAGAAACTCGTCCTCTTCGTCCTGACCCTCTGGGCCGCGGTCACGCTGAACTTCGTGCTCCCGCGACTCATGCCCGGCAGCCCGACCGACGCCGCCCTCGCGAAGCTCAGCCAGAACGGCCCGGTGACCGACGCCACCAAGAAGGCCATCGAGGCCCAGCTCGGCGTCCCGAGCGGCAACCTCTGGGACCAGTACGTCAGCTACCTGCACCAGGTCATCACCCTCGACTTCGGCACGAGCTACACGTTCTACCCGCAGCCCGTCGGGGACCTCGTCGCCCAGGCCCTGCCGTACACGCTGATCCTCGTCGGCGTCGTGACGATCCTGGCGTTCGTGCTCGGCACCCTGATCGGTGTCGGCGCGGCCTGGAAGCGCGGCACCTGGCTGGACTCGCTCCCGACGCTGTCGGGCTCGTTCATGTCGACGTTCCCGTACTTCTGGACGGCGCTCCTGCTGCTGTTCTTCCTCGGCTACGTCCTGCACTGGTTCCCGACCACGGGCGCCTACTCCGCGACGACGACCCCGGGCCTGAACGGTGCGTTCCTCGGGGACGCCCTGCAGCACGCGGTCCTGCCGGCGATCACGATCCTCGTGACGAGCCTCGGCGGCTGGATCATCGGCATGCGCAACGCCATGATCAACACCCTCGGTGACGACTACGTGACCTTCGCTGAGGCGAACGGCCTCCGTGGTCGCACCGTGGCGATCCGGTACGCGGCCCGCAACGCGATCCTGCCGAACCTGACCGGCTTCGGTCTGGCCCTCGGTGGTGTGGTCGGCGGTTCGGTCCTGGTCGAGCAGGTGTTCGGCTACCCGGGCATCGGCTACCTGCTGTTCAACGCCGTGATCGGGCAGGACTACCCGCTCATGCAGGCCCTCTTCCTGATGATCACCGTGTCGGTGCTCATCGCCAACTTCATCGTGGACGTCCTCTACGGCGTCCTGGACCCGAGGACGCGCCGATGACCACGATCGCAGTTCGCACGCAAGCAGAAGAACCCACCGCCCCGAGCAAACTCCGAGCCGCCGCCCGCCAGTTCGGCGTCGTCTGGAGCAACACCAAGGCCCGGATCGGCATCATCATCCTCGCCGTCTTCGTGATCGTGGCGATCTTCGCCCCGCTCCTCGCCCCGTACGGCGCGAGCCAGAACGGGTTCGCCCGGAGCGCCGACGCCACCGGTGCGCACTGGATGGGCACGACCGCCGCCGGCGAGGACGTCCTGTCGCAGATCATCTACGGCGCCCGGATCTCCGTGCTCGTGGGTGCCGTCGCGGGGCTGCTGTCCACGCTCGTCGCCGTCGCGATCGGCCTGAGCTGGGGCTACGTCCGCGGCTGGATCGCCGAGGTCATCGGGTTCATCGTGAACCTCTTCCTCGTCATCCCCGGCCTGCCGCTCATGATCGTCATCGCCGCGTACCTGCAGAACGGCGGCATCACGGTCATCATCGCGGTGATCGTGGTCACCGGCTGGGCCTGGGGCGCGCGCGTCCTGCGCAGCCAGACGCAGTCCCTCCGCGGTCGTGACTTCGTGACCGCGGCCCAGTTCTCCGGCGACGGTGCGACGCGCATCGTGTTCCGCGAGATCCTGCCGAACATGACGAGCCTCATCGTCGGCTCGTTCTTCGGCGCGGCCACGAGCGCGATCCTCGCCGAGGCGGGCCTCGAGTTCCTCGGACTCGGCGACTCGTCCATCGTGAGCTGGGGCACGATCCTCTACTGGGCGCAGAACTCGAACGCCCTGCTGACCGGTCAGTGGATCCTGCTGTTCGCCCCGGGTCTCTGCATCGCACTCCTCGCGATGAGCCTGACCCTGATCAACTTCGGCGTCGACGCCGTGTCCAACCCGCGACTGCGCGAAGGCGCGCGTCGCAAGCGCAAGGAGGCCACCGCATGAGCGGCTCGCGTTCCGAACCGATCGACGGCCTGGAGGCGCGGGACGGCGCCGCCACGCGCCTCCCGTCCGACACCACGAGCGCCACGCAGGACGTGCTGCTCGACGTCCGCGACCTGTCGGTCGTGTACGAATCGGCCGGCCAGGAGGCCGTCCAGGCGGTCGACCACGTGTCCTTCCAGCTGCGGAAGGGCGAGTTCGTCGGCCTGGTCGGGGAGTCGGGTTCCGGCAAGTCGACCCTCGGCTACGCGCTGACCCGGCTGCAGAAGCCGCCGGCGCGGACCAACGGCGGCAACATCTTCTTCGGCGGCCACGACATCCGCGACCTCGACGAG
This sequence comes from Curtobacterium sp. MCBA15_013, assembly GCF_001865095.1. Classification (NCBI taxonomy): domain Bacteria; kingdom Bacillati; phylum Actinomycetota; class Actinomycetes; order Micrococcales; family Microbacteriaceae; genus Curtobacterium; species Curtobacterium sp. MCBA15_013. The sequence continues at coordinate 355,592 of NZ_MJGQ01000045.1, forward strand.
GAAGCCCTCCGGCAGCAGCGCCAGGGCGGGTTCGCGATGGTGCTGCAGTCCGGCATGAACGCGCTCAACCCGGTGCGGACCATCCGCAACCACTTCATCGACATCTTCAAGGCGCACGGCCACGTGTCGCGTGACCGCTGGGACGCCCGGATGAAGGAGCTCATCGAGAAGGTGAAGCTCCCCACCGCCATGCTCGCCCGGTACCCGGGAGAGCTGTCCGGCGGCATGCGGCAGCGCGTGTCGATCGCGCTGGCGCTCTCGCTCGAGCCGCAGCTCATGGTGTTCGACGAGCCGACCACCGCGCTCGACGTCCTCGTGCAGCACGCCGTGATGGACACCATCATCGAGCTGCAGCAGTCCGAGGGCTTCACGGCCATCCTGATCAGCCACGACCTCGGCATCGTCCTCGAGGCGACCGAGCGCGTGCTCGTCATGCACGAGGGCCGCATCGTCGAGGACGGCGGCTCGAAGGAGATCCTCCGCGACCCGCAAGACGAGTACACGCAGATGCTGCTGTCGCACTACGCCGACCCGCGGGCGTCGGTCGTGTCGCTGCCGGGGTTCCCGGACCGGGCGGTCCGTGCTGCTTCAGGCGAGAAGCGGCAGGAGACGACCTCGTCGTTCAGCACGGTCGGTTCCCGCGAGCGCAGCGCCGCCCGCAACCCGATCGTGGTCGAGCACCTCGTGAAGACCTACCCGGCACCCCGTCGCGGCGAGCAGCCGGTGCAGGCGGTGCGCGACGTGTCGTTCACCCTCGAACCCGGGCAGTCGCTCGCCCTCGTCGGCCAGTCCGGATCGGGCAAGTCGACGATCGCGAAGATGCTGACCGGCGTCGAGAAGCCGACGACCGGCACGGTCCGGTTCGGCGACACGGACGTGGCGAAGCTCGGAAGACGGGGGCTGAAGGACCTCCGCTCCGAGGTGCAGATGGTGTTCCAGGACCCGTACGCCGCGCTCAACCCGCTGCACACGGTCGAGTACACGCTGTCCCGCCCCGTCGCGAACTACACGAACCTGCGCGGGCGCGATGCCCGGAAGCGCGTGCTCGAGCTGCTCGAGACCGTGGGCCTGACCCCGGTGGAGCAGTTCGCGCAGAAGCTCCCGCACCAGCTCTCGGGTGGCCAGCGCCAGCGCGTGGTCATCGCCCGGGCGCTCGCGTCCGACCCGCAGGTGATCATCGCCGACGAGCCGGTCTCGATGCTCGACGTGACGCTCCGTGCCGGGGTGCTCGCCCTGCTCGAGGACCTCCGCGAGCAGTGGGGCGTCTCGCTCCTGTACATCACGCACGACCTGCTCAGTGCGCGGCTCATCACGGACGACATCATGGTGCTGCACGACGGCGCCGTGGTCGAACGGGGCCGCACGGCCGAGGTGCTGCAGCACCCGCAGGACGACTACACGGTGGCGCTGCTCGACGCGGTGCCGAACCCACGACGGGCGCTGCTGGCATGAGCACGCTCCGCGACTTCCCGACGGTCCCGCCGTTCGGCCACCTGCCCACCCCCGAGGGCGTCGACGTCGTCGGCATCGACCTCCCCGTCGGCCGACTCACCGCCTACCGCGTCGTGCCTCCCGGGCCGTCGAAGGGCACCGTCCTCGTCGTGCCCGGGTACACCGGCTCGAAGGAGGACTGGCGCACGTTCATGCCGCTCCTCCGGGACGCCGGCTGGACCGCGGTGGCGATCAGCCGCCGTGGCCAGGCCGACTCGGCACGGGCATCCGGACCGTCCGGCTACACGCTGGCGGAAGAGGCCGCCGACGTCGTCCGGGTCGCACGGCTGCTCGACGACGGCGCACCCGTGCACCTCATCGGCCACTCGCTCGGCGGCGTGATCGTCCGCGAGGCGGCCATCGCCGACCCGAGCGCCTTCCGCGACGTGGTGCAGTTCTGCTCCGGACCGTACGGCTGGCCCTACCGCAAGGTCGCCGAGCTGACGATCCTGCACGACACCGGCGGCAACCTCCGCCAGCTGTTCGACTCCACCAACCCGCTCTGGGCGTACCGGCCCGACGAGGAGCTCCCCGACGACCCCCGGTTCGTCCGTGAGCGCTTCGACGCGCACGACCCCGCGAGCGTCGTCGCCGGCGGGCACATCCTCGAGGACCACACCGACTCCTCCGCCGCACTCCGCGCCACCGGGCTCCCGGTGCTCGTGACCCACGGCGAGTGGGACGGCGCCTGGCCGATCCCCTGGCAGCGGCAGATGGCGGAGGACACCGGCGCCGCCTACGAGGTGATCCCCGAGAGCTACCACGGCCCGCAGGTCGAGAACCCGTCGGCGACGCTCCACACCTTCGACCGCTTCCTGTCACAGCACTGAAAGGCACGATCATCACCACGCTGCAGTTCCCGAAGGGCTTCCTCTGGGGCGCCGCCACCGCCGCGCACCAGATCGAGGGCAACAACGTCAACAGCAACTGGTGGGTGCACGAGCACGAGCCCGACACCACCATCGTCGAGCCCTCGGGTGACGCCGCCGACAGCTACCACCGGTACCGCGAGGACATCCGCATCGCGGCCGACCTCGGCCTGAACTCCTACCGGTTCAGCATCGAGTGGGCACGGATCGAACCCGAGCGCGGGTTCGTCAGCCGCGCCGAGATCGACCACTACCGCCGCGTGGTCGAGACCTGCCACGAGTTCGGCATCGAACCGATCGTCACGCTCATGCACTTCACCGTGCCGCGCTGGTTCGAACGCGACGGCTTCTGGCGCGCCCCCGACGCCGCCGACCTGTTCGCCCGCTACACCGAGGCTGCGCTCCCCGTCGTGCAGGACGGCGTCCGCTACGTCTGCACGATCAACGAGCCGAACATCGCGGCGATGCTCGCCGGCGGTGAGGACGCGGCGAACCTGGTCGCCTACGGCCTGCCGAACCCGGACCTCGGGGTCGCCGATGCCCTGCTCGCCTCGCACAAGCGCTCGCGGGAGGTCCTGTCGCAGGTGTCCGGCCTGCAGTCCGGCTGGACCATCGCGACGCAGGCCTTCAAGTCCAACGGCGAACCCGGTGCCGACGAGATGCTCCGCGAGTACGGGTACCCGCGCGACGACTGGTACCTCGAGAACGCCGCCGGCGACGACTTCCTGGGCGTGCAGGCCTACACCCGCACCTTCATCGGACCGTCGGGCCCGCTCCCGGTGGCCGACGACGTCGAGACGACCCTGACCGGGTGGGAGTTCTACCCCGAGGCCTCGGCCGACGGGCTCCGCAGCGCGTGGGAGCTCTCCGGGCACGTGCCGCTCATGATCACCGAGAACGGGATCGCCACCGCCGACGACTCCCGCCGGGTGGCCTACACGCAGGGCGCCCTCGAGGGCATCCACGCCTGCATCGAGGACGGCATCGAGGTCCTCGGCTACCAGCACTGGTCGCTGCTCGACAACTACGAGTGGGCGTCGGGCTTCCGCCCGACGTTCGGGCTCGTGTCGTGGGACCCGGTGACGTTCGCCCGGACGCCGAAGGACTCGGCGCGGTGGTACGGGCGGGTCGCCGCCGCCAACGCGCTCACGGTCTGAGAGGCAGCCGGAGGGCGGACGGGAGGCGCGGTGCCAGCTGGCACCGCGCCTCCCGTCCGTCGTCAGTCGCCTCGGGGCGGCTCGTGAGGCGGCCGGTCGAACCAGGCCAGGAGGATCTCCTCCGCCCGGCGTGAGCCGCGCTCCTGGGCGATGTCCATCGCGGTCCGCCCCTCCGCGTCCTCGACCCGGACGTCCGCACCGCGTTCGAGCAGTGCCTCGGTCGTGCCGCGGTTGTCGAACCAGACGGCCGCGTGCAGCGGCGCGAAGCCCCACCGCGGGTCGACCTCGTCGATGCCAGCGGGGTCCTGACCGATGCCGTCGAGCGCCAGCGAGAGGCCGCCGACGTCTCCGTGCGCCGCAGCCCGCACCGCCGGGGTCGCCCACTCGACCCAGCCGTCCGGGACCGGGCCGTGCCAGCCGTGGGCAGGGCGTGCCTCGAGCGCTGCCCAGTCCTCTTCGTCGACCGGCCGCACCTCGATCACGACGTCGCGGAAGTGGATCGCGAGTTCGCCGGTGGGGGAGACGAGCAGGCGCAGTTCCCAGACGTCGGCGTCCACGTGCGCGATCTCACCGCGGGAGACGTGGACGTCACCGGCGAGCAGGTCGAGCGCCTCCGTGTCGGACGGATCGAGGACGGCACGGTCGAAGCGGAGGGACACCCGCGCGTGGTTCCACCGGCGCCAGAGGCCGTCCGGGGTGTCGAGCACCTCGTCGTTGCGGACGACGAACACGGCGTGGACGGTGTGGGTCGGTGTGGCGTCGACGCCGGCGTCACCGTGGCGGCCGGCCTCCTCGATGCGCCAGCTCTGGATGCGGGACTCGCTCCACGTGACGGACGCGAGGGCGGCCACGGACGGCGGGGCGTCGGTCACCAGGCGTGCGAGGTGCTCGGGGTAGCCGTCGACGTCCTCGAGGGAGACGTACCCGACGGCGGGCCAGCCCACTCGACTCCATCGCACGATGACGACCTTAGCGGGTGCGGGGAAAGTCTGGCGCTCAATACCTAGCATTTGTTATATTAGTTACGTGACCACTGACCCGACACCGTCCCGCCGCCACGGCTCGGACACGCTCATCACGATCGCGGGGAGCGCCTTCGCTCCGCTCGCGGCGCTCGCGACGGCACCGATCCTCGCGCACGGGCTGTCACTCGACGGTCGGGGGGCTGTCGCATCCGTCACGGCGCCGCTGCTGCTGGCCACGACGATCGGGACGATCGGTGTCCCGGCGTCCGTCACCTTCCACGCGGCCCGACGGACTGGTCCACTCGGGCGGCTGGTCCTCCGGGGGGCGCTGCTCGTCGCGGTCGTCGCCGTGCTGGTGACGGTCGCCCTCGTCATGCTGAGCGACTGGTTCGCCGGCGGCGACGCGCCGCTCGCACGTCTGGTCTCGATCGCCGCGTGCGCCGTCCTGCCGAGTCTCGTCGTCCTGGTCCTGCAGGCGGCCGCAGGTGGCTCCGGTCGCTGGCGACTCGTCGCCGTGGAGCGGTTCCTCACGGCCGCCGTCCGGCTCTGCGGCATCGGCGGGGCGGCCATGGCGGGCTCGCTCTCGATCGAGCTGGCGGTGGCGGTGCTCGCGCTGTCGCCCGTCCTGGGCGGCTTCGCCTACCTCGGTCTCCTCCGGCGCACGGCCATTCGTCCGAGCGCAGCCGCTGCTCCGGGCACCGGCCCGACGATGGGATCGATGCTCGGGTACGGCGCGCGGGTGTGGATCGGGACCGTCTCGGGTGCGCTCCTGCTCCGGCTCGACCAGGCCCTCCTGACACCGTTGGTCGGCGTCGAGGCGCTCGGGCTCTACGTCGTCGCGGTCACCGTCGCCGAACTCCCACGAGTGATCAGCGACGCGGCGCGCGACGTCTCGTTCAGTGCCGACGCCGCTGATCGGTCCGACGAGCGCCTGGCACGGACTGCGCGCATCGCCTCGAGCGCGGTGCTCGTCGTGTCCGTCGTCCTCGCGTTCGCCGCACCGCTGCTCGTCCCCGTCGCGTTCGGCGACGACTTCGTCGGTGCCGTCCCGCTCGTGCTCGTCCTGCTGGTCGCGACGTGCATCGGAAGCGCATCCACGATCGGAGGTGCGGCGCTCATCGCGCGCGGACGGCCCGGTGTGCGCAGTCTGGCATTCGTGCTCGGCTGCCTCGTGAACGTCGCCGTCCTGCTCGTGCTGACCCCGGCGATCGGGGTCATGGCCGCGGCGGTCTCGACGCTCTGCGGCGGCGTCGCGATCGCACTCGTGAACGCGATCGCACTGCACCGCGTACTCGGCTACGACCCGCGGCGCCTCGTCGGCCTGCGACGCTCGGATCTCGTCGTCGTCAGGGCCGCAGTGGTGCGACGTCTCCCCGGAGGCGCCGCGTGAGTGCCCTCGTGTCGTCGCCTGCGCGCATCGCGTCGTCGGTCGGAGCCCCGCGTCCCGGCCTGCTCTTCCCGATCCTGTTGCTCGCGGTCTTCGTCGCCGGGGTGCTCGCGTCGAGCGCACTCGACGGTGCGCTCCAGCTCGCAGCAGTGGGCACCTTCCTCCTCGCGCTGCTCGTGGTCCCGGCGATCCAGGCTGTGCGGAGCGGAGCGGACATGTCGGGCTTCGTGCTCGTGCCCACCGTCATCTCTGCCACCCAGAACCTGTACCTCCTGCTCGTCGCCGACGACGTGGCGCCGAGCGCCCTCCAGGTCATCATCATCCTCAACTTCGTCGATGCCGTGCTGCTCGTGGCGATCCTCGCCGTGTGCCGCCCTCGCGCGTCCACGGCCGCGGTCCCCGACCCGGTCGCCGACAGCCGGACGGTGCTCGTCCGCCGATCTGTCCTGGTGATCGCCGGGCTCCTCGTCTTCACCGCGCTCGGGCTCGTGCTCTTCCGCGCGGAACCCGTCGCTGCCGTCGCCTCGTTCCGCAACCTGGTGACGCCGATGCTCTTCCTGCTCATCGGATTGCTGGCGTCGACCCAGACGCGGGTGAACCGCTACCTCGGGGCACTGGCGGTGCTGGGGGCGTGCACCGTACTGTTCGGCTTCTTCGAGCTGAGTGCCCCGCAGTTCTGGGAGCGAGCAGGTCTGCGCCACCTGTGGGAAGCGAAGGGTCTCGGCATCGCCGACGTCCGTCCGCTCCCCGCCAACTTCTACTCGTCCGAGGAGTTCGACGGCGAGATCGTCCGTCGGATGGTGTCGTCGTTCGCCGACCCCGTGAACTTCGGGACCTTCCTCTTCGCCGCGTTCACCGCCGCCATGCTCGTCCGGAGCCGGCTCGTCATGCTGTTGACCGCCGTCGGTGCCGTGATGACGGTGAGCAAGGGCTTCTTCCTGTCGGTGTTGATCCTCGTCGCGCTCTGGGCGCAGGTCTACGCGCACCCGGTCGTGCGCGTGCTGTCGATCATCGTCGTCGTGGGGGCCGGCGCCGGGTTCTACCTCTTCACCCTGGACAACTCGAGTGGCTCGACGGCGGCACACGTCGGTGGGTTCACCGCGGCCTTCGTCGAGCTGCCCGGGCATCCGCTCGGACGCGGCGTCGGGAACGTCGGTGTGCTCGCCGGGCTCTTCGACGGCGGGAGTGAATCCGAGGTCCAGGAGTCCGGCGTCGGCGTGATCATCGCACAGCTCGGCATCCCCGGGATCCTCCTCTACGCCGTGTTCTTCTGGTCGGTGATCGCGCATGCCCGCCACCTCGCCGATGCGCGCCTGCGACTCGGCGCGCTCGCGCTCATCCTCGGGTTCCTCGCCAACGCGACCTTCAACGAGGTCGCCCTCAGTCCGAACTCGGCCGCGCCGTACTTCGTGGCGCTCGGACTGATCCTCGGCACCGCGAAGCGTCGCACCCTTGAATGACAATAACATGTGATATATCATTGAGCCAACCACCTCCTTCAACGAGACGAGTACCCATGGACTTCTCGAACGCGATGCGTCTGCTCCGCTCCGGCTGGTGGCTCCTGCTCCTCGGTGCCCTGCTCGGTGCCGCGGGTGGGGTCGCCCTCACTGTTGTAAGCACGCCGTCGTACCAGGCGACCACGCGCCTCTACGTCGCAGTGCAGACCGGCCAGTCGCAGAGCGCGTCCGAGCTCAACCAGGGCTCGAGTGCCGCCCAGGCGAAGGTGCTCGGCTACGTCCCGGTCGTCACGAGCGCTCCGGTCCTCGAGCCGGTCGTGCGCGAACTCGGTCTCGATCGGACGCCGAAGGCGCTGGCGTCCGACGTGTCGGTCTCGACGCCGAAGGGTTCGCAGCTGCTCGACGTGTCCGTGCAGGGGCACGATGCGGCGCAGGTGACCCGGATCGCGAACACGATCGGTACGAGCATCGGCGCCGTCGTCGAGGATCTCGAGCAGCCGCTCGCCGACGGCAGCAGCCCGGTCAAGGTGACCACCCTCCAGCCGGCGACGCAGCCGACCGGCCCGATCGATCCGCGGCCGTCCTTCAACCTCGCGCTCGGGACGCTCCTCGGCCTCGCACTCGCCATCGCCGCGCTCTTCATCCGCTCGATGCTCGACACGAGGATCCGGACCGCTTCGGACGTGGCGGCGGTGGCCGACCTGCCCGTCCTCGGCGCGATCGGCTTCAACCCCGACCACGAGACCCAGTCGTTGTTCATGCGGCACGCACCCCGCGGCGCGCTGGGTGAGGCGATCCGCGACCTGCGCACCAACATCGCCTACCTCGCCGGTCACGCAGAGATGCAGACGGTCATGGTGACGTCCGCCATGCAGTCGGAGGGCAAGACCACCACGTCGACCAACCTCGCGATCGCGATGGCCGACTCGGATGCCCGCGTGCTGCTCATCGACGCGGACCTCCGCCGGCCGCGGGTCGCCCAGGTGTTCGACCTCGAGGGCGCCGCCGGTCTCTCCGATGTCCTGGTCGGGCGTGCTGAGCCGAGTGACGTCGTCCAGCAATGGGGCGACGGTGGCCTGCACATCCTGCCCGCGGGGCGGATCCCGCCGAACCCGAGCGAGCTCCTCGGATCCCAGAGCATGCAAGTCCTCATGGAGGAGTTCGGCCGCACGTACGACCTCATCGTCGTCGACGCGCCCCCACTGCTGCCGGTCACCGATGCCGCGGTCCTGTCGAAGGTCTGCAGCGGTGTCATCGTCGCGGCGTCCGCCCGGTCAGGGCGCAAGGCGCATCTCCGCGCAGCCCTCGACCGTCTCGAGAAGATCGAGGCGCGCATCCTCGGCGTGGTCCTGACCATGCTGCCGGCCCGCCGTGGTGGCGACTTCTCCTACGGTGTCTACGGCGGCTACTACGGCGACGCGCCGGCTGTCGCCACGGGGCCCGTCAGTGTCCAGGGGGCGGCGCGTCGGCGAGCCTGATATCGCATGCATACATATTCCTCGTGACGACATACCGGCCGGAGCTACCCTCTCGCCATGCGATTCACCAAGCCGGTCCGGCTCGCCCTTCGTTCCCTCCCTGTCGTCCTCGCCTCGATTCTCGTGCTCCACCGCATCGTCGCGGGCGGCCCCACCCAGGCGAGCGAGCATCCGGGGTGTTCGTGGCCGACGACTCCGGCGGCGGATGTTCCCTACCGCACAGACTTCGGGACGCCCCAGAACGCCGCCTGCGCGGTCAGCGACGTGCCGTTCGACTTCGGGCGACTCGACAGTCCGCCCGCAGCCACGATCGACTCCGGCATCGACGTCGTCGCGCACTGGTACCAGGGGTTCGGCAACGAGACCTCGTTGGCGTCGTCGGACTGGAACGGCTGGTACGACTGGCGGTGGAACAAGCCCGACAACACCGGCGACGGCGTGGCCGCGCCGGGCTGGGACCCGTCGCGGGCTCCGCTGATCGGCAACTACCGTGGTGACGACCCCGATGTCCTGGGCTGGATCGCCTACTGGTTGGCATCGGGCGGCGTCGACGCGGTCAGCTTCCCGAACGCCGCCGGCTTCTCCTCGTCCTGGTCGAAGGACGGCACCTGGTCGCACGCCTACTTCGAGGAGACCCCGAACGCGAAGGCTCTCGGCTACGTCCTCCCGCTCGCGAACAAGGGTGGTGCCGCCGAGATCAGCCGGCGGGCGCAGGAGCTCGTCGCGTTCGTGGCAGCCCATCCGTGGGCTCACACCGAAGCAGTGGACGGCGGACGCTACGCCGTGGTCAACGTCTGGGACCTCGAGGCGCTCCGCGGCAACTTCGACAACTACCAGGGAAGTGCGAAGTCGACGGCGTTCCTCCGAGATCTCGCCGATCGTTTTCGATCGATCGGGTACGACGGTGTGACCGTGCTCGCCCGCAACGGCGGTGTGATCGCCGCGAACGCCGACTCGCTCCGAGACGACCACGTCAACGTGTACTTCTCGTCGTACGACGGCAAGTACGCCGGCGCGACGACGAACGACGGGTACGACGCCTACGTCGACTCGTTGGACACGACGACTGCGTTCGGCCGGCAGAACACCGTCCCCGGTGTCTTCACGTCCCTCGAGACCGTCAAGCCCCATCCGTCGTCGTACGCCGTCGCCGGTGCTTCGCCGGAGTCGTTCCGCCGACTCCTCCGGAAGACAGTCAGCGCGATCGACCAGCAGGGGCTGCCACGCATGATCACCGTGTACAACGTCTCCGAGTGGGCAGAGGGCGGGCCGGGGCTGATCCCGAACGCCCAGGACGGCTTCGGGTACCTCGAAGCACTCCGCACGACCGTCGGGTAGCGCGCAGACGCGAAGGGCCTCGCTCGTCGAGCGGGGCCCTTCGTCGTCACTGGGGACTACTTCGCAGCAATCGTGTTCTCGGCGCCCTCGTCGTCCACCGTCGGTTCGCCGCCGTGTCCGATGTCGTTCCGATCGCCGAACACTGCGATCTCGTCCACAGACGCCACGGTGACGCTGTTGTCGTTGCCCTCGATCTGCAGGTGCTCGACCGGTCCGAGCGTGATCGTCGACGCGCTGCTGACGATCCGTACGTTCGCGCAGCCGTCCGGCAGTGCGATCTCCTCGACGTCGGCGATGATGGTCGCGGTGCCGTCGTCGCAGGTTCCGGTGGGCGGTGTGTACCCAGGGACTGGGGTCGATGTGATCGTTGCCTTCGGCGTCGACTCGGCGACCTTCTCGTGGGGCTCCGGCGCGCCGGAGGTGCATCCTGCGAGCGAAACCGCTGCGGCGGCGATCATCGTGGTGAGGAGGAGGCGCTTCATGGTGGTTCCCTTCGGGTTGATCATGACATCACCTTCAGTATATCAAATACTGTCGACAGATCGGTAGGGACGACCTGGCAGGAGTCGGTCGAGCGCTGCCCGTTGCCGTGCGCTCATCACGGGCCGTTCGAAGCACACGGCGAACAGCAGGCCGACGACGAACACGACGGGCGTCGTGACGAGGAGCTGCAGCACCACGATCAACGCAGTCGGGAGACCGGTCCCGATCATCACGAGGTTCGCGATCGCGAGGATCGGGCTGTGGATGAGGTACGCGCTGTAGGAGATCAACCCGACGTGCCGCAGCGGCGCCCAGGCAAGGACGTCGTGGGCGAGTGCCGTGGTCGGTGAGTGCGCCGAGACCGACTGCCGGTGGGTGACGAGCGCGAGGAAGATCGCGGCGGCCGATCCGGCGAGTGCCCACCGCAACGCGATCGTCGGCAGGCCGCGCAGCATCGACGCCTCGAGCATCCCGACCAGCACGGCGCCGACGATCAGCACCGTGCAACACGTCATCCCCAGCCAGCGACGGCCGAGGATCGCCGTGGCCACCGGATCGGCAACGTCGTCGCGGTGGGTGACGTGCGCCGCGTACATGCCGAGGGCGAAGAGCGGCAGCAGGATCGGCGCGGACCAGTCCATCACGCCCGTGGCGCTGGAGGCGCCCGCGAGCAGGAGCAGGAGCAGGATGACCACCAGGGGAGACCTCCGACGCCAGAACACGAGGAGCAGTGGCATGAGCAAGCCGAGCTGCCACTCCACGGCCATCGTCCACAGCGGTGCGTTGATGCGGAAGAACCCCTCGGGGAGGAAGTTGTGCACCAGGAGCGCATGCGTGACGACGCTCTCCCACGTCACGGGGATCCGAGGGTCCCAGGCGGTACCTGCCGGAATCTGCAGGAGTGGAACGGTGGCGATCAGGCCGAGGGAGAGGGCGAGCGCTGCGAAGTAGGGCAAGAGGAGTCGTCGGGCGCGGCGGCGGACGTGCCCGACCATCCCGCCGCGCAGTCTGAGTTCGGGATCGCGCGCAACGGCGATCATCAGGACGTACCCGGACAGCACGAAGAACATCGGGACGCGCAGCTCGACCGCGACGAGGAACTGACCGAGGGTCGGATGGGCCCCGGCGATCTCCCCACGGAGACCGCTGTAGCCGATCGCGTGACCGGTGACGACGAGCAGGACGAGGGCTCCGCGGAATCCGTCGAGGAAGTCGAGCTGGGGGCGTGCGCGGGTGGGGCTGGCGAGGTGTGCCAAGGGGCGACTCCAACGGTTCGGACTGTGTGTACAGCCCGCGCGGGGTCGTGGCTACGTCGCAGTGGTCAGGTGTGGAGTGCTGGCGGATCGACGTCGCTGTGAGGGAGGAACCCCGGCGGACGTCGAGACGCTACGGACGCCGGGAACCGCCTGCTAAACATGTTGCATTCTGCTCGCGGTCACGCCCGCCGCGACGCCGTCACCGTGAACTTCGGCGTCCGCACCACCTGCCGCGTCGCCCCCACGAACCGCTCCAGCACCGGCCGGTACCGCAGGTGCGAGTTCCAGACGCACCACAGTTCCCCGCCGGACTGGAGGATCGTGGCCGCGTTCCGGAACATCGCCTCGGCCGCGTCCGTGGTCACGGTCGTGTCCGCGTGGAACGGCGGGTTGCAGAGCACGAGCTGCGCGGAGCCCTCGTCGAGTTCGTCGCCGGCGTCGCTCCGGACAACGAGCACCCGGTCCGCCACGCCGTTGGCCTCGGCCGTGGCGATCGTCGACGCCACGGCGATCTGCGACACGTCCGTGGCGATCACCCGGATGCCCGGTCGACGCCGTGCGAGTGCGGTGGCGATCACCCCGTTCCCGCAGCCGAGGTCGACGGCGGTCCGAGCGCCGGGCACCGCATCGTCCATCGCGTCGAGCAGCACCCGGGTGCCCAGGTCGAGCGAGGTCCCGGCGAACACCCCGCCGTGCGCGACGAGCGTCATCCCGAGGTCGTCGACGTGCACCGACCGCGGCCACGGGTTCGTCGCGTCCGCCCGGGTCGCCTGGGCGCGGAGCGGGTCCTGCGCGATCAGCAGCCGCGACTTCCCACGGCCGCGGGACGCCGTCACCTCGCCGAAGTACCGGCGCAGGACGTCGTTCTGCGAGAGGTTCATGTGCTTCGACACCCCGCCGCACAGCAGCACGACGTCGGGCGCGGCGAACCGGGCGACGGCGCGGGCGAGCTCGTCGAGCCGGTCGTTCGACTTCGACAGCCGGAGCAGCACGAGCCGGACGTCGCGGAACGCCTGCTCGAGCGATGAGGGGTGGTGGAAGCCCCGGCGTCCGAAGGTGCCGGCATTGGCCTCGAGCGCACGCACCCCGACGAGGGAGTCCTGCACGACCCGGACGTCCGACGCACCGTGCACCGTGATCGCCCCGAGGGTCAGCACCCCGTACCGGTCGTCGACGACGGCGACCTCGCCGGGCTGCCGGAGCGCGTCGCCGTGCACGTGCGGCGCCTCGTCGAGGATGAAGCGGTCCGTGCCGTCGATCGCGATGAGGTCCGGCGCGTCGTCGTCGCGGCGGCGGAAGAAGTCGGCGAAGTCCGGTGGCACGGCGCCAGCGTACCGATGGTCCCGGTGGGGACGGGTCAGCGCGGCCCGCGGTAGAGCACGATCTGCGTGTTCCGCTGCGGCCGCATGCCGGCACGGAGCGGCACTGCTCCGCCGGTGGTGGTCGCCGCGAACACGCGGGCGCCCGGCCGGCTGATGAGCTGGTCGGCGAGGGCCGTCTCCAGCTCGCTGACGCGCGCACGGAGCGCGCGGTTCTCGTTCTCGAGTTCGAGGACGCGGCGGATCCCCTCGAGCGAGACGCCCTCGGACCCGAGGCGTGCGATCTCGCGCAGCTGCGCGACGTCGTGCATCGAGTACCGGCGCGACCCGCCGCGCGTGCGGCCGGGCACGACCAGGCCGAGCCGGTCGTACTGCCGCAGCGTCTGTGGGTGCATCTCGGCGAGCTCCGCCGCCATCGCGATCGCGAAGACGGGCGAGTTCTCGTCCATGTCGGTCATGGCGTGTTCCTTTCCGTCGTTCGCATGGTCCGGAAACCAGACTGGAGGCACGGCGCGCATTCCTGACGGAGCCGCGCCGTGCCTCCAGACCCGGTCTACTGCTGTGGTCGCGGAGCGCTAGCTGCGCGCCTTGGCGAGGAGGTCCGCTCGGGGGTCCTCGTCGGGCAGGGCCTCGGCGAGGGCCTCGACCGCTTCCCGCTGCTTGTCCGTCAGGTGCGACGGCACCGCGACCTGGACGGTCGCGAGCAGGTCGCCCGTCCCGTTCTTGGTGGCGACGCCGCGGCCCTTGACACGGAGGACGCGACCCGACGGCGTGCCGGGTGCGACCTTCAGCTTGACGGTGGAGCCGCCGAGCGTCGGGACCTCGATCGTCGCGCCGAGCGCCGCCTCGACGAACGTCACGGGGACGTCCAGCCGCAGGTTCTGCCCGTCGCGCTCGAACACCGGGTGCTTGCGGACGGTGACGGTGACCACGAGGTCACCGGCCTCTCCGCCGTCGGGCGAGGGTTCGCCGCGCCCACGCAGCCGGATCTTCTGCCCGTCCGCGACCCCCGCGGGGATGCGGACGTTCACCGGACGGCCGTTGCCCTGCGAGAGCTTGACGGTGTCGCCGGCGATCGCGGTGGTGAAGTCGAGGGTCGTCGTCGCGGTGACGTCGCGGCCCTTCGTCGGCCCACCGAAGCCGCGGTAGCCGCCGGTGGTCTGGCCGAAGCCGCCGCCACCGCCGAACATCCCGCCGAGGATGTCCTCGAAGCCGCCGGCGCCACCTGCTCCGCCCTGGCCGAAGCGGACACGCTGTCCGCCCCCGCCCTGGCCGAACATGCCGCCGAAGACGTCCTCGAAGCCGCCGCCCTGGCCCGGGCCACCCGCGGTGAAGCGGGCGCCGGAGCCCATGGCGCGGACCTGGTCGTACTCCTGGCGCTGCTCCTTGTCGGAGAGCACCGAGTACGCCTCGCTGATCTCCTTGAAGCGGTTCTCGGCGGCGGCGTCGCCCGGGTTGGAGTCCGGGTGGTACTGCCGCGCGAGCTTCCGGTAGGTCTTCTTCAGCTCAGCGTCACTCGCCGTCTTGTCGACGCCGAGGACCTTGTAGAAGTCCTTGTCGAACCAGTCCTGACTGGCCATGAATCCCTACCTCCTCCCCGCGCTCAGGCCGGGACCGCCACCGCGACCTTGGCCGCACGGAGGACGCGCTCACCGAGCTTGTAGCCCGGCTCGACGACGTCCGCCACGGTCTGGCCGGTGGCGCCCGGTGTCGGCAGCTGCACGATCGCCTCGTGGATGTTCGGGTCGAAGGACTCACCCTTCTCGCCGATCTGCACGAGCTTGAACTTCTCGAAGCCGCCGCGGATCTTCTGCCCGATGACCTGCATGGGGCCCTCGGCGAGGTCACCGTGCGCCTCGGCGCGGGTGAGGTCGTCGAGCGCCGGCAGGAGTGCCCGGACGACCTCGGCGATGGCGACCTCGCGGTTGGCCTCGCGGTCGCGCTCGACGCGCTTCCGGAAGTTCACCAGCTCGGCCTGCGCACGGAGCATGTCCGCACGCATCT
This sequence comes from Curtobacterium sp. MCBA15_013, assembly GCF_001865095.1. Classification (NCBI taxonomy): domain Bacteria; kingdom Bacillati; phylum Actinomycetota; class Actinomycetes; order Micrococcales; family Microbacteriaceae; genus Curtobacterium; species Curtobacterium sp. MCBA15_013. The sequence continues at coordinate 370,799 of NZ_MJGQ01000045.1, forward strand.
CGGCGACCAGGTCGCGGTCCTCCGTGCTGAGCTTGTCCTCCGCGATGCCACGGGCGGCGTCGGCGAGGAGTGCCTCGTCCTCCGGGGAGAGGTCGTTCGCGGCGTCCGCCGCCGGGCCCCCGGCGGCGGGGCCGTCGGTCGGTACTTCGACGTCGGGCCCCTCCGCCTCGATGAGGTCCTCGGGCTCGGCCGCGTTCGTGGCATCGCCCTCGACTTGGGGCTCGTCCTCGTTCGGCACGTTGTCCTTGGGATCCGTCATCGTTACTTCTTGTCCTTGTCGTCCTCGTCGTCCACGACCTCGGCGTCGACGATGTCCTCGTCGTCCTGCGCTGCCTGGTCGGCGGTGGGCTGCTCACCGGCCGGGGCGCCTGCGTCCTGCTGGGCGTAGATGGCCTGGCCGAGCTTGCCCTGCGACTCGTTGAGCTTGTCGAAGGCGGTCTTCACGGCCTCGTCGTCCTCGCCGGCGAGCGCGGACTTGAGGGCGTCGACGTCGGCCTGCACCTCGGACTTGACGTCCGCGGGGAGCTTCTCGTCGTTCTCCTTGATGAGCTTCTCGATCGAGTAGACGAGCTGCTCGGCCTGGTTGCGACGCTCGTTGGCCTCGCGGCGGGCCTTGTCCTCGGCCGCGTGCTCCTCGGCTTCGCGGACCATGCGCTCGATGTCCTCCTTCGGCAGCGACGAGCCCCCGGAGATGACCATCGACTGCTCCTTGCCGGTGCCCTTGTCCTTCGCGGACACGTGCACGATGCCGTTGGCGTCGATGTCGAAGGTGACCTCGACCTGCGGGACGCCACGGGGAGCCGGCGCGATGCCGGTGAGCTCGAAGGTGCCGAGTGGCTTGTTGTCGCGGGTGAACTCGCGCTCGCCCTGGAAGACCTGGATCGCGACCGACGGCTGGTTGTCGTCAGCGGTCGTGAAGGTCTCGCTGCGCTTGGTCGGGATCGCGGTGTTGCGGTCGATGAGCTTCGTCATCAGGCCGCCCTTGGTCTCGATGCCGAGCGACAGCGGCGTGACGTCGATGAGGAGGACGTCCTTGCGCTCGCCCTTCAGGACACCGGCCTGCAGCGCGGCGCCGACGGCCACGACCTCGTCCGGGTTGACGCCCTGGTTCGGGGACTTGCCGCCGGTCAGCGACTTGACGACCTCGGCCACGGCGGGCATGCGGGTCGAGCCACCGACGAGCACCACGTGCGCGATGTCGTTGACGGAGACACCGGCTTCCTTGATGACGTCGTTGAACGGCTTCTTCGTGCGGTCGAGCAGGTCGGAGGTCATCTGCTCGAACTGGGCGCGCGAGATGGTCTCGTCGAGGTTGAGCGGACCGTCGGCCGTCAGCGTCAGGTACGGGAGCTGGATGCTCGCCGACATCTGCGACGACAGTTCCTTCTTCGCCTGCTCGGCGGCTTCCTTGAGGCGCTGCTTGGCGATCTTGTCCGTCGAGAGGTCGACGCCGTGCTCGTCCTTGAACTTCTTCACGAGGTAGTCGACGATGCGCTGGTCCCAGTCGTCACCACCGAGGCGGTTGTCACCGGAGGTCGCACGGACCTGGATCGTGGAGAAGTCGTCGTCCTTGCCCACCTCGAGCAGCGAGACGTCGAACGTGCCACCACCGAGGTCGAAGACCAGGATGAGCTCGTCTTCCTTGCCCTTGTCGAGGCCGTACGCCAGTGCTGCGGCGGTCGGCTCGTTGATGATGCGGAGGACGTTCAGGCCGGCGATCTCACCGGCGTCCTTGGTGGCCTGGCGCTCGGCGTCGTTGAAGTACGCCGGCACGGTGATGACCGCGTCGGTCACGTCTTCACCGAGGTACTGCTCGGCGTCGCGCTTGAGCTTGCCCAGGATGCGGGCCGAGATCTCCTGCGGCGTGTACTTCTTGCCGTCGATGTCCGTCGTCCAGTCGGTGCCGATGTGGCGCTTGACCGATGCGATGGTGCGGTCGACGTTCGTGACGGCCTGGCGCTTGGCGGTCTCGCCGACCAGCACCTCGCCGTCCTTGGTGAAGGCGACAATCGACGGCGTGGTGCGCATGCCCTCGGCGTTGGCGATGACCGTGGGCTCACCGCCCTCGAGCACGCTGACGACCGAGTTGGTGGTTCCGAGGTCGATGCCTACTGCACGTCCCATGTGTGGGTGCTCCTTCTGTTGGTGCGGGTACTGCTGAAGTCGTTGGACTTGCGTCCGATGGACTCAACTCTACTCAGGACTGGAGGCGCGTCAACTCTGGGAGCTGAAAGTTGCGTCCGAATGGCTCAAGGTGATCTCATCGCACAGTGTTGTATTTCACGTCAGTGTTTGATATTTTGGTACGGCAGCGGGGTGTCCCGCGACCACGATGACCGCGAGCCGCGGGCGACCCGATCGTCCCGAACGAGAGCGCGCGGCCCGATCCCTCGAAAGGGACCACACCATGTCAAGCAAGAAGAAGCGCATCGCGAAGGGCCTGGGTGCCAGTGCCCTCGCCGTCGCGACCCTCGCCTCCGGCCTCGCTTTCGCTCCCCTCGGTGCAACGGCGGCGTCGGCATCTACTGGAGAAGGCGTCCAGCTACATTCCCAAGAGGGTACGAGTCAGGTCACGCCCCGAACAAAGACCGTGCGGCTGCAGGGGCCAAACGGCTCAATCACCGGCACAAACTTCACCTGGTGGTCCAACAACACGCAGTGGATTAATGCAACGGCATCTCTCTCGCCGAATGCGGGAGTCCTTGCGACGGTACCTGCGGAAGGTGAGGTTGGAACTGTTCGAGCAGGCAACTCGTGCCTGTCGACTTGGTCTCACGGACACTGGGTTTGGGGCACGTGTGATGTCAAGAACGAGTGGCGCACTTCGGGTGGATACCTGATTTCGGGTGGTCGTACGCTCGGGTTGGCCCCTAATGGAAGCGCAGCTGGCCCGGGTTATCACGCGACTGCAGGGAGTAGCATCTACATTTCGGCGCTCGATGTGCCGTCTGCACCCACCGTTACTGGGGTCTTTCTGGACGATCGCGAGGAGTTGGCTCGCATTGAGGTGCGAGGCCGCGCGAATGCGAAAATCGAAGTTTTGCATAAGGGTGCAGTTGTCGCCTCCGGTAACGCCGATACAAAGGGGCTCTTCACGTACAAAGTCGCGGCACCCAACAGCGGCGAGCGACTGACTTTCACCGCTACGCAGAACGTCGCCGGAAATGTTTCAGCTGTCGGATCCGCCGCACTGCAGTATTCGCAGGTCTCGATCACTTCGCCCGCGGACCAGTCCGAGGTGTCAGACTCGCCGATCACGGTCGAGGGCAAGGGTGAGGCTGGTTCCGAGGTCACCGTCGTGGTGAACGGTACGGACGTCGCGCCCGTGACGGTGAAGGACAACGGCACGTGGACCAAGGCCGTGAACATCCGCAAGGGTGAAAACACGATCGGGGCCACGCAGAAGTCGAAGGGTGCGAACACGACGACTTCGACGGTCGTGGTCAACCCGGGCGAGTCGGCGAACGACGCCCTCTCGGTGAACGTTGACTCGGTCGACAACGATGCGCGGACGGCGCTGGTGTCGGGCACGGCGACTGCTGGTGCGCAGATCCGTGTCGGGAGCACGGTCGTCGCGACCGCTGCCGCGGATGGTTCGTGGAGCGGGCGCGTGTCGGGCCTGAAGGCTGGCGCGAACACGGTCGAGTTCGTGCAGTACGTGGGCGGTGAGCGTGTGGACGCGGTGTCGAAGGACATCCGCGTCGTTGCGACCGGGTTCGAGCTGACGAGCCCGCAGAACAACGACGTGATCCGCACCGCCGACAAGTCGGTGACCTTTACCGGTCTGGGGAACCCGGGCGGCAAGGTGTCCGTCCTGAACGGCAACAAGCCCATCGGTTCTGCGATCGTGGACGCGGACGGCAAGTGGTCCTTCACGTCGCTCATGGCGTACACCGAGTACGACCTCGAGGTCTACTACAAGAAGATCCCAACGGGTGCGGTGACCAACAAGGTGCCGCTGCACATCACGGTGACCAACAACGAGCAGAACGCTCCGTTCGAGATCACTGCCCCGAAGCACAACTCGACCGTGACCGCACCGGACAACCAGGTCTCGTTCGAGGGCACGGGCACTACGGGCGGTGTCGTGACGATTAAGAAGGGCACGAATACCGTCGGGACGGCCGAGGTCGGCGCTGACGGCAAGTGGGCCTTCACCGGTGAGCTGAGCTTCAACAAGCACAACCTGACCGCGTACTACAAGAAGATGCCCGGTTCGTCGGCAGTGTCGAGCCCGCTGACCGTCACGGTCACGGACGGCTCGGTCGTGCTGCCGTTCGAGGTGACCTCGCCGGCGAACGACTCGGTGGTCGAGACCGCGGACAAGTCGGTCACGTTCACCGGCCAGGGTGCCGGTGGCGGCAAGGTCGTCATCAAGAAGGGCAACGCGACCCTCGCCGAGGGCCTGGTCGACAGCAAGGGCAAGTGGTCGCTGACGGGCACGCTGAACTACGGCGAGCAGGAGGTCACCGTGTTCCACAAGCCGGTCGGTGGGTCCCAGGCGCAGCAGGTGCGCCTGAACCTGATCGTGCAGGCGCCGGCGGCCGACTTCGCGATCGAGTCCCCGGCGAACGGTGACACCGTCGCCGCGGGGCCGGTGACGTTCACCGGCGTCGGCAAGGAGGGCACCACGGTTTCCGTGTTCGTGAACGGGAAGTCCCGTGGCACCGCCACGGTCGAGAACGGCACCTGGACGCTGCAGACCACTGCGATCGGCGCGGGTACGCACGACTTCGTCGTGTACCACAAGCAGGGCGCCATCGCGGCCGAGTCGGAGACGGTTCGACTCACCCTTCGCTGATCACCAGCAAGCACAACTGAAGACGAGGAAGGCCCCCGCCACCAACAGGTGACGGGGGCCTTCCTCACGCGGTGACCGAATCAGGCCGGGACGTAGTCGAACGTGTCCGGGTCCGGACCCGTCCGGTGCCCCTTGTCGAGCGACGAGATCGCCGTCATGTCCTCGTCGGAGAGCTCGAAGTCGAAGATCGCGAAGTTCTCGTCGACGCGGGCACGGGTGACCGACTTCGGGAAGACGATGTCGCCGCGCTGGATGTGCCAGCGGAGGACGACCTGCGCCGCGGACTTGCCGACGTTGCCGGCGATGCGGGTGATCGTCTCGTCGTCGAGCACGAGGCCCTGCGCGATGGGCGACCAGGCCTCGGTCGCGATGCCGTGCTCGCGGTCGTAGGCGCGGAGCTCGTCCTGCGTGAGGTACGGGTGCACCTCGATCTGGTTCACGGCCGGGGTGATCGTGGTCTCGGCGGCGAGGCGGTTGAGGTGGTGGGCCTGGAAGTTGCTCACGCCGATCGAGCGGGCGGTGCCGCCGCGGTAGAGCTCCTCCATCGCCTTCCACGTCGGCACGAAGTCCGACACGGTGGGCAGCGGCCAGTGGATGAGGAAGAGGTCGGTGTAGCCGCCGAGCAGGTCGGCCGACTTCTTGCCGTTCTCCAGCGCTGCCTCGGGGTCGTGGAAGCCGTTGTTGAGCTTCGACGTGACGAAGATCTCCTCGCGCGGGATGCCCGACGAAGCGATGGCCTCGCCGACCTCCTTCTCGTTGCCGTACATCTCGGCGGTGTCGATGTGGCGGTAGCCGACCTCGAGCGCCGCGAGCGTCGCTTCCTTCGTCTCGGAGGGGTCGATCTGGAAGACGCCGAAGCCGAGCTGCGGGATGGTCTTGCCGTCGTTCAGGGTGATGTTCGGAACGGTCATGGTCCGAGTCAACCAAAGGCCACCCAGCAGGCATTCCGGCAACGTTCAGCCCGGGCGAGCCGTCGCCGCCCGGCGTACCCCGCTACGCCAGCGCCGCCGTGATGTACGCCTGCAGGGCCAGCCCGTACGCCTCCGCAGCGTCGTCGGAGGTGAAGGAACGATCAGCGCCGTCGACGGTCGCGACCACCGTGAACCCCGCTGACAGGGACACGAACGCCGGCCCGAGCAGCCCACGCAGCTGGTCCTCGCGCGGGAGCCAGAGGGACTCCGCGGCGTCGACCGAGTCGAGCGCCCACTCGGTCGTCCCGTTGAACCCGAGCACCGTCCCCGAGGGGTAGTCGTGCCGCTCCACGGTCATCTCGGACACCGTGTAGACGTCGTCGTCGACACCCGGCTTGTCGATCACGAACCGGTCACCGGTCGTCGGGTGCCACCGCAGGCCGGCGTCGCGCAGGGCGGTGGCGAGTGCAACACTGATCACGTCTTCCAGCCTGCCACTCGCAGTCCTGCAAGGTCGCCGTACTAGCATCGCCGAGCACCCCGACGCGCGACCGCACCAGCGTTCCGCGCGCGCGACGCGACGACGCCCGGGCAACCGGTGCCGCGCCTCCCGGCCGAGAACCCGGCCACGAGGCGGGCCCCCGGCCGGCGTCCCGACCGCAGCGGACACCAACCCGTCCGCCGAAGAGAAGGACCCGCATGACCCTCGAACGCGAGGAACTCCGCGACGGCTGGACCGTGACCATGGCGGGTGAGGCGCCGCCAGCAGGCGCGCCGGCCGACGTCGTGGGCCGGACCATCGGCGCCACCGTGCCGGGGCAGGTCCACACCGACCTCGAGCGCGAGGGGCTGCTGGCGGACCCCACGTTCGACCGGAACGAGGACGGCGCCAAGTGGGTCGGCCGGGCCGACTGGTCCTACCAGCGCTCCGTCGACGTCGACCCGCGGGGCTTCGAGCGCGTGGACCTCGTGTGCGACGGGCTCGACACCGTCGCCGAGCTCAGCCTGGACGGCGTCGTGGTGGGGACGACGCGGAACATGCACCGCCGCTACCGGTTCGACGCTCGAGACAGCACCGGCGGCGTCGGCCGCGGGGAGAAGACGCTCGAGCTCCTGTTCGAGTCGCCCTACCGCGAGGCGGGACGCGTCGCGGCGAAGGCCGGCAGCATGCCCGGGCCCTACGACGAACCGTTCCCCTACATCCGCAAGATGGCGTCGAACTTCGGGTGGGACTGGGGGCTGACGGCGGTCACGAGCGGTCCGTGGCGACCGGTCGCGATCGAGCGCTGGTCGACCGCCAGGCTGCGCGACGTCCGGCCCCTGGTCGACGTCGAGGCGGGCGAGGGCGTGCTGGACGCGCACATCACCGTCGAGCGCTCCGGGCTGAACGACCTCGACCAGGATGGCGAGGACGACGACCTCGTGCTCGTCGTGACGGTCAGCGGAGCGACGGCCGAGGGCGGCACCACCCGCCAGCGCTCCCGCGCACAGCTGACCCCGCGCGACGACGAGACCGTGGTCACCGTGCGGGTGCCGGAGGTCCAGCGGTGGTGGCCGCGTGGCTACGGCGCGCAGGACCTGTACGACGTCGTGGTCGAGCTGCAGACGGTCGACGGCGAGGTCCTCGACCGCTCGACGTTCCGCACCGGTTTCCGCTCGACGCGCATCGAGACGACGTCCGACAGCATCGGCAAGCCGTTCAACGTCCACGTCAACGGCACGCTCATCGACGTCCGCGGCGTGAACTGGATCCCGGACGACGTCATCGTCTCGCGGGTGTCGCGCGACCGGGTCGAGGACCGTCTACGCGCGGCAGCCGACCTCAACGTCAACCTCGTGCGGGTCTGGGGCGGCGGGGTCTACGAGTCGAACGACTTCTACGAGGTCTGCGACGAGCTCGGACTGCTCGTCTGGCAGGACTTCCCGTTCGCCTGCTCGGCCTACCCCGAGGGCGAGCCGATCCGCAGCGAGGTCATCGCCGAGGCCCGGGACAACGTCGCCCGGCTCGCACGGCACCCCTCGCTCGTGCTCTGGAACGGCAACAACGAGAACATCTGGCTGCACGAGGTCGACGGCTGGGAGGCCTCGCTCGAGGGCCGCGGCTGGGGCCTGGACTACTACCTCGACCTGCTGCCGACGATCGTCGACGCGGTCGACCCCTCCCGCTTCTACACGGTCGCCTCGCCGTGGTCGGGCTCCGAGTCGCTCCCCGCGAACGACGTCGACCACGAGACGCACCACTCGTGGGACGTCTGGAACCGTCTCCCGGACACGGCCTACCGCGACTCGGTGCCGCGCTTCGTCTCGGAGTTCGGCTGGCAGGCACCGCCCGCGTGGCGCACGCTGCGCGACGCGGTGCGGGACTCGCCGCTCGCGGTGGACTCGCCCGGTGTCGTCCACCACCAGAAGGCCGCGGACGGCATGGGGAAGCTCGCGCGGGGCCTCGAGCCGCGGTTCGGCTCCGTGGCGCCGGCCGAGTTCGACCGGTGGCACTACCTGACGCAGCTGCAGCAGGCGCGCGCCATCGCGACGGGCGTCGAGCACTGGCGGACGCACTGGCCCCGGAACACCGGCGTCGTCGTGTGGCAGCTGAACGACCTCTGGCCGGTCTCGTCGTGGTCGGCGATCGACTCGGCCGGGCGGCTGAAGCCGCTGGCGCACGAGCTGCGGCGGCTCTACGACGACGTGCTGCTGACGATCCGTCCGGTGTCCTCGGTCGCGACTGCGGTCGGGTCCGGTCCGGCGGGCGGGTCCGGTCCGGTGGTCGGGTCGGGTCCGGCGGGCGCGTCCGGTCCGGCGGGCGCGTCCGGTTCTGCGGGCGAGCCGTCGGGGCAGCCAGGAGGCGCGGATCGCCCGACCACGTCGGCCTCCGTCGGTGAGACGGCCGATCTGGGCGACCTGGCGGACACGCTCTCGCTCGGGGTGTCGCCCGGGTCGTTCGGCAACGCGCCCATCGAGGTCGCCGTCCGCTCGACCCGCACGGGGCACGACAGCGTCGTCCGCGTGCGGCGGGTCACCCTCGCGGGGACGGTCCTCGCGGAGGCGTCGCTCCCCGTCCGCCTGTCCGCCGCCGGTGTCGCCGTGGTGGCACTGCCGGAGTCGGTCGGCGTGGTGGACGACCCGACGAACGAGCTCGTCGTCGCGGACATGGACTGGCGACGGGCGGTGTGGACCCCGGGACCCGACAAGGACATGCGCTGGGAGCCGGCACGCTACCGGACCGCCTTCACCGCGGCTCCCGACGGCGACGGCCTCGACCTCGTCGTCGAGGCGGAGGGCCTCGTGCGGGACCTCCTCTTCCAGCCCGACCGGGTCGCACCCGGGGGCACGGTCGACCGCGGGTTCATGACCCTGCTGCCGGGGGAGCGGGTCGCCTACCGACTGCGCGGCGTGACCGAGGCGGACATCCCGGCGCTCACTGCGGCTCCCGTGGCGTGGACGCTCGCGGACGTGCTCGACCATTGATATGCAGAACTCCAGCGTGATATTCTGATCGGAGTGCCGTTCCGTCCTCTCGCATGACGGCGGCACCCGGTCGGTCCCCCCGGCCGGTGGCCGACTGGAGGGCTCCCGATGTCACTCGCGATGCGACCGCTGAGCGCGGTGTCCCGTTCCGTCGAGGTCGTCGGGCGTCCGACCCGCAGCCGGACCCGCCGCAGCCGTGCGACGGGCTTCGGCCTGGCGGGGCTCGACCTGGGGTTGTTGCTCGTCGCGTTCGCCGTCGCCCACGTGGTCCGGTTCCCCGGTGAGCTCCCCGCGGGTTCGAGCGCTGCCGGGTGGACCGAGTTCGTGGTCGCCCCCGTGATGATCGTGGCCTGGATGGTCCTGCTCACGGTGTCCCGCAGCCGAGACCCGCGCATCGTCGGCGTCGGCGGCGACGAGTTCCGGCGACTCATCACCGCGAGCCTCGTCACCGTCGCGACGGTGGCCGGGGTCGCGTACGCCGTCCAGGTCGACCTCGCCCGTGGCTACGTCGCCATCGCGTTCCCGCTCGGGCTGCTCCTCCTCGCGATCGGTCGGAAGGCCGTCCGGACCGTGCTCGCTCGACGTCGCTGCCGGGGCGAGGGGCTGCAGGACGTCCTGCTCGTCGGCGACCTCGACGACGTGACCTACGTCGGACGGCGCATCGCGGCCACCCCCGCCGCGGGGTACCGCGTCCGGGCGATCATCTCCGACTGCGTCCGGGCCGGGTCCCGGGTACCGCTCGGGGACACGAGCGTCCCGGTGATCGACGGGGTCGACGCCGTCCTCGACCGGGCCCAGAGCGAACCGGTGGCCGCCGTGGTGGTCGCCGGCGCGATCCGGGGCGGGCACGAGCGACTCCGGCGGCTCGGATGGCAACTGGAAGCGCACGGCGTCGAACTCGTGGTCTCCTCGCCGCTGGCGGACATCGCCGCCGGCCGGGTGCACGAACGACCCGTCGACGGCCTGCCGCTCATGCACGTCGAGACGCCCGACTACCGGCGGCGGATCGGCAAGCGGACGCTCGACGTCGTCGGCGCCGGCATCGGTCTGCTGCTCCTCGCGCCGGTGTTCGCCGTCATCGCCCTGGTCATCCGCGCGGACGACCGTGGCCCCGTGTTCTTCCGCCAGACCCGCGTGGGGCGCGACGGGCGGGAGTTCCCGATCCTCAAGTTCCGTACGATGTGCGTCGACGCCGAAGCCCGGATGGCCGCGCTCGAGCAGGAGAACGAGGGCGCGGGGCCGCTCTTCAAGATGAAGCACGACCCGCGCATCACCCGGGCCGGTGCGTTCCTGCGTCGGACGTCCCTCGACGAGCTGCCGCAGCTGTGGAACGTCCTGACCGGTTCGATGAGCCTGGTGGGCCCCCGACCCGCCCTCCCGCGCGAGGTCGCCCTGTACGAGGACTTCGCCGACCGTCGGCTGCTCGTGACCCCGGGCATCACCGGGCTCTGGCAGGTGAGCGGCCGCTCGGACCTCGACTGGGCCGACGGTGTCCGACTCGACCTGCACTACGTCGAGAACTGGTCCTTCGTCCACGACGTCGTCATCCTCGCCCGGACCATCCCGTCCGTGCTGCGCTCCCGAGGCGCCTACTGACCCGGTCGCGCCTGACCCGCGACCGGCACGCGCACCCCCGGGCTGCAACGGCAGTCCGGGGGTGCTGCCTGTGCGAACGGTGTCCGTTCGGGTGCCCGGCCTGGGTTTCCCGACCGGTGCGAGTTACGATGGGTGCACGACGGACTTCCGCCGCACGCGTCGACGGTGACTCGGAGACGGCGACCAGATCCAGATTCAAGGAGTCATGATGCTCGGAAACCTCGGTGGCGTACACCTGCTGATCATCCTCGGGATCGTCATCCTGCTGTTCGGTGCGACCAAGCTCCCGGCACTCGCCAAGGGCCTCGGGCAGTCGATCAACATCTTCAAGAAGGAGATGGGCGACGACGAGAAGAAGGCCAAGGGCACCGACCCCGGCGTGCAGACCACGACCGTGACGAACACCGCGGCCGAGCCGGCTCCGCAGCCGGTCGTCAACCCCGGCCCGTCGGTCCAGCCGAACTCGGACTCCAGGAACTAGGACCCCAGCCCCGTCCTGTCGGCAGCCCCCGCGACCCCATCGGTCGCGGGGGCTTCGTCGTGTCCGGCGAGTTGTCCACAGGTCCTCCCGGGGGCAGGCGGGACCGCGCGCGGTGGCGGAGGATGGGCACATGACGACCCCAGCCCCGGCGGCCACGGCCCCGCTCCGCGACGACCGCCGTGTCGTGCTCGTCGTCGCGATCCTGTCGTCCTTCGTCGTGGGACTCGACTCGAGCGTCGTGAACGTGGCGCTCCCCGCCATCCGCGACGAACTCGGCGGGGGACTGGTCGTGCAGCAGTGGACGGTGGACGCGTACCTCGTGACGCTCGGTTCGCTCATCCTCGTGGCCGGCAGTCTGTCCGACCTGTTCGGCCGCGTCCGCATCATCACGTGGGGCCTCGTGGTCTTCGGGATCGCCTCGATCGTGTGCGCGATCGCCCCCACGGGCGAGGTCCTCATCGTCGCCCGGGCGCTGCAGGGCGTCGGTGGTGCGCTCGTGACCCCGAGTGCCCTCGCGCTCATCGTGGCGGCGTTCCGCGGTGCGGCGCAGGCGAAGGCGATCGGCACGTGGACGGCGTGGTCGAGCGCGGCGACGATCCTCGGGCCGGTCGTCGGCGGCCTCGTCGTGGACGGCATCGGCTGGCGGTGGATCTTCGTGCTGACGGCCGTGCCGATCGCGGTGACGATCCCGCTCGTGTCGCGGATCTCGGCGGACGTCCGGGTGGGGCCGCGGGCGCACGTGGACGTGGTCGGCGCCGTGCTGGCGGTCGTGGGCGTCGGTGGTGTCGTCCTCGGGTTGATCGAGCAGGAGCGTCTCGGGTGGGGCGCGCCGGTCGTCCTCGCCGCGCTGGTGCTCGGCGGGGCAGCGCTCGTGGCGTTCGTGCCGTGGGAGCTCCGCGTCACCCGCAGGCACGGTGCACCGCTCGTCCCGCTCGAGCTCTTCCGTGCGCGGAACTTCACCGTCGGCAACCTCGCGACGCTGTCGATCTACGGGGCCCTCGGGATGGTGTTCTTCGTCGTGACGCTGTTCCTGCAAGAGGTCTGGCGTTTCCCGGCCTGGCTCGCCGGCCTCGCGACGCTGCCCCCGACCGTGATGCTCCTGCTCCTGTCCACCACGGTCGGGTCGCTGGCCGGCCGCTGGGGTCCGCGGTGGTTCATGGCCGCCGGTCCCGCGATCGCCGCGGTCGGGGCGCTCCTGCTGCTCTTCGCCGGTGACGAGCCGATCGGGTACTGGTGGTCGGTGCTCCCCGGTCTGGTGCTCGTCGGAGCGGGGATCGCGTTGATGGTGACCCCGCTGACGAGTGCGGTCCTCGGGTCGGTCCCGCAGTCGGAGGCGGGTGCGGGCTCGGCCGTCAACAACGCGATCGCGCGGATCGCCGGGCTCGTCATGGTCGCGCTCGCCGGGATCGTCCTCGGCGGCGCTGTGAGCGTCGAGGGACTGCACCGCGCGATGGTCGTGATGGCGCTGCTCCTCCTCGCCGGCGCGCTCGTGAGTGCCGTCGGCATCCGGAACCCGCGGCGGGAATCTCCCGCTGCGAACGCAAGTTGAGTGGAGTAGACTCAACTACAGGACCACCGCAACGAAAGGACGGAACGCATGGCGAACCTCCAGGGCGCTCCTGACTCGCAAGAGCGACAGAAGACCGCCCTCGAGCAGTACGGCGTCGACCTCACGGCGATCGCCCGCAACGGCAAGCTCGACCCGGTGATCGGGCGGGATGCCGAGATCCGGCGCGTCTCCCAGGTGCTGACGCGTCGCACCAAGAACAACCCCGTGCTCATCGGGGAACCCGGCGTCGGCAAGACGGCCGTCGTCGAAGGACTCGCCCAGCGGATCGTCGCGGGTGACGTCGCCGACTCCCTCAAGGACAAGCGGCTCGTGTCGCTCGACATGTCCGCCCTCATCGCCGGCGCGAAGTACCGCGGCGAGTTCGAGGAGCGGCTCAAGGCCGTGCTCAAGGAGATCAACGACTCCGACGGGCAGGTCATCACGTTCATCGACGAGCTGCACACGCTCATGGGCGCCGGTGGGGGCGAAGGCTCCGTGGCCGCGTCGAACATGCTCAAGCCGATGCTCGCGCGCGGTGAACTCCGGCTCATCGGCGCGACGACGCTCGACGAGTACCGCGAGTACATCGAGAAGGACGCCGCCCTCGAACGGCGCTTCCAGCAGGTCTTCGTGGGGGAGCCCAGCGTCGAGGACACCGTGGCGATCCTCCGCGGCCTCAAGGAGCGCTACGAGGCGCACCACAAGGTCACGATCAACGACTCCGCGCTCGTGGCCGCGTCGAGCCTGTCGAACCGGTACATCTCCGGGCGGCAGCTGCCCGACAAGGCGATCGACCTCATCGACGAAGCCGCGAGCCGGCTCCGGATGGAGATCGACTCGAGCCCGGTCGAGATCGACGAGCTCAAGCGCACCGTGGACCGGTTGCGCGTCGAGGAGTTCGCGCTGAAGCAGGAGAAGGACGACGCGTCGAAGGCCCGGCTGGAGACGCTGCGGGCCGAGCTCGCGAGCCGCGAGACCCTGCTCGGCGAGCTGGAGCAGCGGTGGCAGGCCGAACGCGCCAGCCTCAACCGCATCGGTGAACTGAAGCAGCAGCTCGACGACCTCAACATGCGCTCCCAGCGGGCGCAGCGCGAGGCCGACTACGAACTCGTGTCGCGCATCGAGTACAGCGAGAAGCCCCGGATCGAGGCCGAGCTCGCTGCCGCCGAACAAGCTGAGCAGGCCGACCGGATGGTGAACGACAGCGTCACCGACGAGGACATCGCCGCGGTGATCGCGCAGTGGACGGGCATCCCCCTCGGGCGCCTGCTGCAGGGCGAGACCGAGAAGCTCCTGCACCTCGAGAACGAACTCGGCCGTCGGATCATCGGGCAGCGCTCCGCGGTCTCGACCGTGTCGGAAGCGGTCCGTCGCACCCGCGCGGGCATCTCCGACCCGGACCGTCCGACGGGCTCGTTCCTGTTCCTCGGCCCCACCGGCGTCGGCAAGACCGAGCTGGCCAAGGCGCTCGCCGAGTTCCTGTTCGACGACGAGAAGGCACTCGTCCGGATCGACATGAGCGAGTACGGCGAGAAGCACTCGGTCGCGCGGCTCATCGGCGCCCCGCCCGGGTACGTCGGCTACGAGGCGGGCGGGCAGCTCACCGAGACCGTCCGGCGTCGCCCGTACTCCGTGGTCCTGCTCGACGAGATCGAGAAGGCCCACCCCGAGGTCTTCGACGTGCTCCTGCAGGTCCTCGACGACGGGCGCCTGACCGACGGCCAGGGCCGGACGGTGGACTTCCGGAACACGATCCTCATCCTGACGTCGAACCTCGGGTCGCAGTTCATGACCGACCAGTCGATCACCGACGTGCAGCGCGAGGAGGCTGTCCGCGAGCTCGTCCAGCAGGCCTTCCGCCCCGAGTTCATCAACCGACTCGACGACATCGTGGTGTTCCAGGCGCTCACGCAAGAGGACCTCGGCCAGATCGTGTCCCTCTACGTCGACCGGCTCGCACGCCGGCTGACCGACCGCCGACTGGAGCTGGCCGTCACCCCGGACGCCCGCGCCTGGCTCGCCGAGCGCGGGTACGACCCGGTGTACGGAGCGCGTCCGCTCCGTCGGCTCATGCAGCGGCAGATCGACGACCGGTTGGCGCGGGCGATCCTCGCCGGTGACGTGCGCGACGGGGACACCGTCCGCGTCGACGTCGCCACAGGCGGCGACGAGCTGACGGTGGAGCCGTTCGAACTCGCGGAGATCGTCGAGGAGTAGGCGGCGCACTGGACGTGACGACCTGGAGGCGGTGCCGGTTCCTGGGACCGGTACCGCCTCGCTCGCGGGCTCGCTCGGCGAGACCGGAGCACAGCGCTGGCGCGCTGTGAACGCTCCGGTCTCGCCCGGCCTACGGTCCAGGGCATGCCTGAGATCCGAGCGTTCCGTCGCCTCACCGACGCCGTCGAGCACGCGAGCGTGCTCGACAAGGCCGTCGACATCGATCGTTCCGTGGTGAACGCCCTCGCGAAGCCGAAGGCACTGCGCCAGCTGCTCCACGGTGTGCCGTTCGGACACCCGCTGCACCCGCTCATGGTGCAGGTGCCGCTGGGTGCGTGGATCTCGGCGGCGGTGCTCGACCTGATCGGCGGGAAGGGGAACGCGCGGGCGGCGAAGACCCTCGTCGGTGTGGGGCTGGTGTCGTCGGGCAGCGCCTCGGTGGCCGGCTACGTCGACTGGTCGGAGCTCGATCGTGAGCAACTCCGCACCGGTTGGGTGCACCAGGCCGTGAACTGGGTGGGCATCTCGCTGTACGGGCTGTCGTGGATGCAACGGAAGTCCGGGAACCACGGGGCAGGCAAGCTCCTCGGGTTCGCGGGGCTCGCGGTCGTCGGCGTCGGCGGGTACCTCGGTGGGCACCTTGCCTACCGGCAGCGTGCGGGTGTGAGCCAGCACGGTGAGGTGCCGTTCGGCGCCTGAGCGTAGGTGCTGATCATGCCTGGTCATGACCAGTTCGTCAAGCGCCGTCGATCATCCGTTCCACATCCGTGATCCCCCGGAAACATGCGGATCGCCATTGTCCACAGCCTGCCGATTCGTGGTTGACATCCCCGCGTGATGGGTCTTTACTCACGATTACGCAACGTCCTTTCATAAAGGTCGGACCAAGGGAGTCAACGTGACACGCACGCGTTTCGCCGCACTCGGTGCGCTCGCCCTCGCAGGCGCGCTCGCCCTCACCGGGTGCTCCGCCGGAAGCAACGGAGCTTCCGACGGCGGCACGAAGTCCATCGGCACACCCGATGGCAAGGGCAAGACCCTCACCGTCTGGATCATGAACGGCGACCTCAGCCCGAAGATCCTCGACGTCGCCGAGAAGCAGTTCACCAAGGCCACCGGCGCCAAGGTGAAGCTGCAGCTCCAGCAGTGGGACGGCATCACCACGAAGCTCACCACGGCCCTCGCGCAGAAGGACGCGCCGGACGTGGTCGACCTCGGCAACACGCAGGTGCCGGTGTACGCGGCGACGGGTGGCCTGATGGACCTCTCGCCGTACAAGGACGAGCTGGCCGACGGGCAGACGTGGCTCTCCGGGCTCGAGGGCCCGGCGACCGTGGACGGCAAGCTGTACGGCGCCCCGCTCTTCGCCGGCAACCGCGCGGTGATCTACAACAAGAAGATGTGGGCCGACGCCGGGGTGACCGACGTCCCGAAGTCCTACGACGAGCTCACGGCCGACCTCGACAAGGTCAAGGCGAAGAACCCGCAGGCGGACTTCTCGGCATTCTACATGCCGGGGCAGTACTGGTACGGCGGGCTGCAGTGGGTGTGGGACGCCGGTGGGCAGATCGCCACCGAGAAGGACGGCAAGTGGAAGGGCGCGATCGACTCCGCCGATGCCGTGAAGGGCCTCACCGCGTGGAAGGACTTCCAGAACTCGTACTCGGCGAAGTCCACGCAGGACATCAACACCGACAAGCCGGCCGAGTCCGACGTCTTCGCGCAGGGCAACACCTCGGCGATCCTCGGGTCCGCGTGGGAGATCGGTTCGATCACCACGGCGAAGCCCGAGCTCAAGGACCAGATCGGCACCTTCGCGATGCCGTCGAGCACCGCGGGCAAGACGCAGCCGGTCTTCCTCGGTGGCTCGGACCTCGGCATCCCGTCGAAGTCCGCCAACCAGGACCTCGCGCTGTACTACACGAAGATCCTCACCTCGAAGAAGTTCCAGCAGGACCAGGTGTTCGGGGTCGACGGCTGGGAGCCGAACTCCACGCAGCTGCTCGACGCGGTCGCCGGTGACGTGGACGAGCTCCACAAGCCGTACTTCGCGGCCGCTTCCACGAGCCGTCCGACGCCGGCGACCCCGGGCTGGGCGACGATCGAGGGTGACTCGACGTTCCAGACGATGTTCGCGGACGTCGCCACGGGTCGGAAGACGCCGAAGCAGGCAGCCGAGGGCTTCTCGGAGCACCTCACGACCGCGCTCAACGCGCAGCAGTAGTCGATGACCTCCACTGCGGAGCGGGTCCCCGGTTCGGCGCAGGCCGAGCCGGGGACCCGGCGTGGGTCGACGGGGCGTCGCGGTCCCACCGGGCCGGGCGGTCGCGCAGGACGTCGATCGGTCACCTCGTCCCGAGCGCCGCTGGTCCTGCTCGCACCGGCTGCGCTGCTGCTCCTCGCGCTCGTCGTCTACCCGCTCGTCCGCCTGGTGGTCATCTCCTTCCAGGACTACGGGCTGCGGGCGATCTTCACCGGGCAGGCCGGGTTCGCCGGCTTCTCGAACTACACGAACGTCCTCACCGACGCCAGCTTCTGGCCGGTCATGCTGCGCACCGTGCTCGTCACGGGCGCGATGGTGATCGGGACCATCGGCATCGGCATGGCGGTGTCCCAGCTGCTGACCCGGCTCGGTGTCGTCATGCGCACGGTCGTGAGCGTCGTGCTCGTGCTGGCGTGGGCGATGCCGAACGTCGCGTCGAGCCTGGTCTGGCAGTGGCTCTTCCAGCCCTTCTACGGCGTGCTCAACTGGCTCATCACCCAGCTCGGGGTGTTCGGCGACCACACGCAGGACAACTGGGCGTCGAGTCCCGGGCAGGCACTGACGATCGTGCTCTCGCTCGTGATCTGGCAGGCGGTGCCGTTCGTCGCCCTGACGCTCTACGCCGCGCAGTCCCAGATCGCGCCCGAGTACTACGAGGCCGGGGCGCTCGACGGGGCGTCCGCGTGGGCGATGTACCGCTCGATCACCCTGCCGGCGCTCGTGCCGACGCTGCTGCTCGTGACGATCCTCTCGGTGATCTGGGACTTCAACGTCTTCAACCAGATCTGGCTGCTCACCAAGGGCGGGCCCGAGGACACCACGCTCACCCTCGGCATCTGGACGTTCGTGAAGTCCTTCGTGTCGAACGCGTACGGGCAGGGCGCGGCGATCGCCGTCATCTCGACGCTGATCCTCGGGGCGCTCACCAGCTACTACATCCGCCGGCTCGTCCGGAGCGGGGAGGAAGACCTGTGACGACGACGACCACGCCCGGTGTTACCGGGGCGACCGCTTCCGAGGCGCAACCCGACGTGACGGGGGCGGGTCGCGCCTCCAGGCCCGGTCCGATCGCGCCGGTGCGCGCGCGCCGACGCAAGCCGCGGGTCGTGGCGAACACGATCGCGGTGGTCTTCTGCCTGGTCTGGGTGTTCCCCATCTACTGGATGGTGAACACGGCGTTCAAGCCGTCGGACGAGGTGACGACCCTCACGCCGATCTGGCTGCCGCTGCGGCCGACGCTCGAGAACTTCACGCGGGCGCTGACGCAGGACGGGTTCCTCGTGTACCTGCGGAACTCCGCGATCGTGGTCGTGGCGGCCGTGCTGCTGTCGATCGTCGTCGGGTTCCTGGCGTCGGCGGCGCTGTCGCGCTTCCGGTTCCGTGGCCGGCGGGCGATCCTCGTGGCGATCCTCTTCGTGCAGATGATCCCGTCGGGTGCTCTGCTCATCCCGCTGTTCCTGTCGTTCCAGTCGCTCGGGCTGCTCAACAGCTACATCGGGCTGATCCTCGCCTACGTCGCGAGCGTGCTGCCGTTCTCGATCTGGGTCATGCGCGGGTTCTTCGTCGCGGTGCCGGTCGAGATCGAGGAAGCCGCGAAGGTCGACGGTGCGGGGACGTTCCGGATCCTGTGGAGCGTGCTGTTCCCGCTGGTGATGCCGGGGGTCATCGCCACGAGTGTGTTCGCGTTCATCGCTGCGTGGAACGACTACCTGACGGCCTACGTGATGCTCAAGGACCAGGGGATGTACACGCTGCCGGTCTGGCTCGCGGGGTTCTCGACGAACAAGGGGACGGACTTCGGCGGGCTCATGGCGGCGAGTGTGCTGTTCTCGATCCCGGTGGTGGTGTTCTTCCTCATCGTGCAGCGGCGGCTCGTGAGCGGGATGACCGCGGGGGCCGTCAAGGGCTGACGCAGGCTCAGCCCGCCGAGCCGATCGCCTCGGCGACCCTCGGCGTGAGCACGGTCGCGACGGTGTCCGTGATGTGGTCGGCGTCACGGTAAGCGAGCACGTTCCACACCACCGGGGAGCACGTCGTTGTGCACAGCCAGGGGAACGGGTCGACCGCGGTGCCGCCCACCGCGCTCACGGCACGACGCTCGGCTTCGGCGATCTCCGGGCGGTGCAGGTCGACCTGCGAGCGGGCGCACGAGCCGACGTCGTCGATCGCTCCGGACAGACATCGGTTCGGGCTCTCCGTCCACCGAGGGGTGTCGTGGACGAGGAGGATCCGAGCGCCGGTGCGCTCGGTGATCGTCGACATCGTCCGGCGGAGTCCGTCTTCCCATGCTCGCTCGAACGAACCGGTGCCGATCCGTGTCGGTTCGTAGCCGGCGGCCGCACTGGACAGCACGACGAGGTCCGGCTCCAGCTCGGCGATCCGCTCGAGTGCGGCTGCTCGCCACTGATCGCACTCGCGGTACTCGCGGCCCAGTGCTTCGGAGGTCACGGGGATGCTCGCCGCGGGGCAGGCGGACTTCGTCATCGGTACGACACGTGCGCCCGAGGCATCGGCCGCTTCGACGACCGGCGTGAACCACTGTGCGGCGTGGGAGTCTCCCAAGAGCATGATCGTCCGGCTGCTGTCGTCGTCGCCGTACGTGCAGGACGTGGGTGCGGTGGCGGTCGATTCTGCATGACAGCCGTCCGCGTAGAGCGCCGGGAGGTCGTCCTCCGCGGATGCCACGGCGGGCGTCAGGTTGGCTGGGACGCCCGCGGGTGATCGCGGCCCGCCGAGCACGTCGGTGGGTGACGGCGTACTCGCCACCACTTCGCCGCGGAGCGTCGGGAGTGCGGTGAGCGGCGCCACTGCAGCAGCGACGACGACGGTTCCCGCAACGAGCGCGACCGGACGGAGTCGGGTGCGCCGAGCCCAGTGACTGGTCCAGCGTTCGAGCAGCAGGTGGCTGCTCCAGCCGAGCGCGACGGTGACGGCGCACGCCGCGACCACCTCGAACGGACGGAGCGGCCGCCCCCAGGCGAGGGTCGGGAGCAGGAGGACCGGCCAGTGCCACAGGTACAGGGAGTACGAGCGGTCTCCGAGCCATCGCAGCGGGGCGGTCGAGAGGAGCGCCGCCGTGCGGTCCGCCGGGAGCGGTGCCACCACGAGGACTGCTCCGAGGACCGGGAGTAGGGTCCAAGCGCTGGGGAAGGGGGTCGCTTCGTCGAACCCGACGTACGAGACCACGATCGCGAGGAGCCCGACGGGCCGGGCGAGACGACCCGCCCAGCGGGGGAGTCGTGCGTCCCCGCTGGCCCGACGGCGGCCGGAACGAGCGACGATCGCGGTGAGCGCTCCCGCACCGAGTTCCCACGTCCGCGTGTGCACGCCGAAGAACGCCCAGGGGCCGCTGATGTCGCTCACCACGATCATCGTGACGAAGCTCAGGACGAAGAGGAGGACGGCGATCGGCAGCAGGACGCGGCGGAGCACCGGGACCGAGCAGAGGAGGGCGAGCACGAGCGCCCACCCGACGTAGAACTGCTCCTCGACGCCGAGCGACCAGAACTGCTGGAACGGACTCGGTGCGTGCGCGGCGAGGTAGTCCGTGCCGGTCGCGGCGAGCTTGAGGTTCTCGGCCCCGAACAGCGCGGCCCAGGCGCTCGTCCGCGCGCCGGTCCGGTCGAGCGGCGG
This sequence comes from Curtobacterium sp. MCBA15_013, assembly GCF_001865095.1. Classification (NCBI taxonomy): domain Bacteria; kingdom Bacillati; phylum Actinomycetota; class Actinomycetes; order Micrococcales; family Microbacteriaceae; genus Curtobacterium; species Curtobacterium sp. MCBA15_013. The sequence goes on from NZ_MJGQ01000045.1 coordinate 391,715, forward strand.
AAGGAGGAAGTGGACGGCGAGGACCGTGCACAGCACCGTGGCCGCAGCCGCCGGGCCGAGGCGCACCAGGCGCCCGACGAAGAACCGACCGAGACGGATGGTGCCCGAGCCCGCGCGCTCCCGGAGGAGGTTCTGGGTGATGAGGAACCCGGAGATGACGAAGAACACGTCGACTCCGGTGTAGCCGCCGTCCAGCCACGGCACACCTGCGTGGAAGAGCACGACGCCGAGCACGGCGACGGCGCGGAGGCCCTGGATGTCCGTCCGCCAATGGGTGCCTGCAGGTGCGTGCATAATAACAGCATATCAAATGTTGAAATACTGACAAGCATGGTTGCGTTTGTGTGGCATCCGGACGTACGCTTCTCAAAACCCACGGGAACGAAGGAGTTCGGGCATGTACGCAACCGAGCGGCACGACGCGATCGCAGCAGCGTTGCAGGACGCCGGCCGCGTGTCCGTGGCCGACCTCGCCGAGCACTTCGACGTCACGACCGAGACCGTCCGCCGTGACCTCGACGCCCTCGAGTCCGCCGGCCTCCTGCGCCGCGTGCACGGGGGAGCGGTCCCGGTCGGACGATCGAGCGTCGTCGAGCTCTCCGTCGCCGAGCGCGAGGGGCAGCACAACTCCGCCAAGTCCGCCATCGCCCGGGCCGCGATGCGCCTCGTCCCGCCCACCTTCACCGGCTCGATCGCCCTCGACGCCGGCACCACCTGCGCCGCGGTCGCCGCCGAGCTCGCCCGCTGGGAGCCCGCGACGGCCGGGGCGACCCTCACGGTCATCACGAACTCGGTCCCGATCGCCGCGACCCTGCAGCACAGCGAGCACGTCGAGCTGCACCTGCTCGGCGGCCGTGTCCGCGGGGTGACGAGCGCCGCCGTCGGGACGGCCACGGTCGAGCAGATCGGCGCGCTGCGTCCGGACATCGCCTTCGTCGGGACGAACGGCCTGTCCGCGGGCTTCGGCCTGAGCACACCGGACGAGTACGAGGCGGCGGTGAAGTGGGCGTACGTCCTCGCGGCCCGGCGCAGCGTGGTGCTCGCGGACGCGGCGAAGCACGGGGTCGAGGCGCTCATGCGGTTCGCCCGGCTCGACGAGATCGACACGATCGTCACCGACGAGGAGCCGCCGGCCGACCTCGCCGGAGCGCTCGCCGAGGCCGACGTCGAGGTGGTCGTCGCATGACCACGAACACGAACACGAACACGACACGCAGCGCCATGAGCACCCGCATCGTCACGGTCACCCCGAACCCGAGCCTCGACCGCACGATCGAGCTCGCCGGCGAACTCCAGCGCGGCGCCGTCCAGCGCGCCACCCGCTCCACGGCCGAGCCCGGCGGCAAGGGCGTCAACGTCTCACGGGTCGTCGTCGCGAGCGGCGGCGACACCGTGGCGGTGCTGCCCGGCGACGAGCTCGACCCGGTGCTGCTCGGCCTCGCGACGCGCGGGATCCCGACCGCGGCACTCCCGATCGGTGCACCGCTCCGCTCGAACGTCACCGTGACCGAGCCGACCGGCACGACGACGAAGCTCAACGAGCCCGGTCCGTCGCTCGCAGGTCGCCTCGAGGACCTCGCGGCCCTCGTCGCCGACACCGCCGGTGCCACCGCGACCGGACCCGTCGCACGCTGGGTGGTCCTCGCCGGCTCCCTGCCCCCGGGGCTGCCGGACGATGCCCTCGCGGTCCTCGTCCGAGCCGTCCGGCAGCGCCACGGCGACGACGTCCGGATCGCGGTCGACTCCTCGGGCGTCCCCTTCACCGCGCTGCTGCAGTCCGGCGAGCGGATCGACCTCGTGAAGCCGAACGCCGAGGAGCTCGCCGAGGTCGTCGGCGGCGACCCGGACGAGTTCGAGCGGGACGTCGACGCGGCAGCGATCGCGGCGCAGCGCCTCCGTGACAAGAACGTCGGCACCGTGCTCCTGACGCTCGGCAGCGCCGGAGCCGTCCTCGTGACGGAGGACGGGAGCTACGCGGCCGCGGCACCCCGGATCGTGGCGCGCTCGACCGTCGGCGCGGGGGACTCCTCCCTCGCCGGCTACCTGCTCGCCGAGGTCGCCGGGCAGTCGCCCGAGCAGCGCCTCGCCCAGGCCGTCGCCACCGGAGCGGCAGCCGCCGCCCTCCCCGGCAGCGACGTCCCCGCCCTCGACCACACCGACCCGTCGGGCATCGAGGTCCGAGCGCTCGAGCGAGCGCCCGAACCCGCCTGACCCACCCCCGCACACACACTCAACCCCGCAGCACCCGCGCCCCCAGCGCCATTGCAAAGGAGCAACCCATGTCCGTCAACACGAGTCCACGCCTCATCAGCGTCCAGCTCGTCGGTCTCGACGAGGACCTCGGCGCCACCTCGAGCGACGTCATCCGCGTCCTCGCCGACCGCGTCGCCGCGACCGGCCGCGCGGCGGACGGGGCGTCCCTCGCCGCTGACGCGATCAAGCGCGAGGCCAGCGTCGGCACCGGCGTCCCCGGTGGCATCGCGATCCCGCACGCCCGGTCCGCGTCGGTCTCCGAGCCGACCCTGGCGATGAGCCGCCTCGCCCGGACGGTGTCGTTCGGCGCCCCGGACGGCGACGCCGACATCGTCTTCATGATCGCCGTGCCCGAAGGGGCCGACAAGGACCACCTCACGGTCCTCTCGACCCTGGCCCGTGCGCTCATCCGCGAGGACTTCACCGCCGCCCTCCGCGCCGCCGCCACCCCGCAGGAGATCGTGGACCTCGTCGACCGCGAGGTGAGCGGCGAGGTCGCGCAGGCCGGCGTCGGCACCGCGAGCAGCGCCTCCAGTGCGACCGCCACCGGCCAGGAGGCGCGACCCGCCGCCGCCACGCACGCCGCGGACGGCGACGCGGCCGGGTCCACCGCCGGAGCACGCAAGGTGCTCGTCGGCGTCACCGCGTGCCCGACCGGCATCGCGCACACCTACATGGCAGCCGACGCGCTCGTCGCCGCGGCCCAGCGCGCGGGTGCCGAGATGCACATCGAGACGCAGGGGTCCTCGCAGGTCGAGCCGCTCGACCCGGCCCTCATCGCCCGCGCCGACGCCGTCGTCTTCGCGGTCGACGTGGACGTCCGCGACCGCGGCCGCTTCGCCGGGAAGCCCCTCGTGGCCGGCCCGGTCAAGCGCGGTGTCGACGAGCCGGACAAGATGATCGCCGAGGCCCTCCGTGCCGCTGACGACCCGAACGCCGCACGCGTGCACGGCAACGCCGCCGAGGCCGGCTCGAGCACCGCCAAGGACGAGCACTTCGGGCAGGCGCTCAAGCGCTGGCTGCTCACCGGTGTGAGCTACATGATCCCGTTCGTCGCGGGCGGCGGGCTCCTCATCGCGCTCGGCTTCCTGCTCGCCGGCTACGGCATCGCGCTGACCCACGGTGACTCGGGGCAGAACAACGCGGTCTACACGCTGACGAACTACACGCTCCTGAACCTGCCGCCGGAGGGTCTGGCGTACTACCTCGGTGCCGCCGCGTTCCAGATCGGCGGCGTGTCGCTCGGGTTCCTGGTGGCAGCGCTCGCCGGGTACATCGCCTACGCCATGGCCGACCGACCCGGCATCGCGCCCGGCTTCGTCGCGGGTTCGATCGCCGTCTTCATGAACGCCGGGTTCCTCGGTGGCCTGATCGGTGGTCTCATCGCCGGTGCCGCCGCCTACTGGATCGGCCGCATCCCGACCTGGCGTTGGCTGCGTGGCCTGATGCCCGTCGTGATCATCCCGCTGTTCGCGTCGATCATCGCCTCGGGGCTCATGCTGCTCGTGCTCGGCGGGCCCATCGCCTGGCTGATGACCCAGCTGACCGAGTTCCTCAACTCGCTGTCCGGTGCCTCGGCGATCCTGCTCGGCATCATCCTCGGCCTGATGATGGCGTTCGACCTCGGTGGCCCGGTCAACAAGGTGGCGTACGCGTTCGCGGTCGCCGGCCTCGGCGCCGGATCCGCGACGAACGTCGTCCCGTTCGAGATCATGGCGGCCGTGATGGCCGCGGGCATGGTCCCGCCGCTGGCCCTGGCGCTCGCCTCGACCGTGCTCTACCGCAAGGGCTTCACGAAGCCCGAGCGCGAGAACGGCAAGGCTGCGTGGCTGCTCGGTGCCTCGTTCATCTCCGAGGGCGCGATCCCGTTCGCGGCCGCCGACCCGCTGCGCGTCATCCCGGCGTCGATGGTCGGTGCCGCGGTCACGGGTGCGATCTCGATGGCTGCCGGCGTGACCTCGCGGGCGCCGCACGGTGGGATCTTCGTGTTCTTCGCGATCGGGGACGTGGCGATGTTCATCGTCGCGATCCTCGCGGGCACCGTGGTGTCGGCGCTCGTGCTCGTCGGGCTGAAGAAGTTCGTGCGGCGGGCCCCGGCGGCCGACGCCGCCGTGTCCGAGACGGCGGACGACCGCGTGGCGGTCGCCGTGTAGTGGTCGTCACCACCTGACGCACGGGAGGCGCGGTGCCGGCTGGCACCGCGCCTCCCGTGCGTCCGTCCGTCCGTGGTCGCGACCACCGCACTTCGTGAGCAGGAATGGTCGGGTGGGCAGGCACGACCCGACCGTTTCTGCTCACGAAACGCAGCCCGCGCAGGGCCTCAGTCCGCGATGTTCGCGGTGACGGCGTCGATGTAGGCCGCACGCTCCTCGCGCGAGTGCGGCCGCCCCGGCACCCCCGGCCGCTGCTCCCACGGGAACGGCCCGGCGTCGTGCCGGTACTCGATCCCCATCGCCTCGAGCCGAGCGAGGTGCTCGGCGAGCCGCCCCCGGAACTCGGCGACGTCTCGGGGCCCGGTGACGTCGGCCGACCAGAGGGCCTCGGCGAGGGCGGCGACCCGCGGGAAGAGCTGGTAGTCGAGCTTGCGGGCGGTGTCCACGTGCTCGGTCCACATGTTGCCCTGGCCGCCGATCACGTGGGCGCGCTCGGCGTCGGTGAGGTCCGCCGGCACCGGGTCGAAGGCGAACACGTCGTCGACGGACAGGACGATCGACACCGGGATGGGCTCGGTCTCGAGGTCGCTCTGCCGGTAGTCGAGGTACACCTGGTCGTCCGGGGCGGAGATCACGTCGTGGCCCCGCTTCGCCGCGGTCCGGGCGCCGGTGAGCCCACGCCACGAGAGCACGGTCGCGGACTTCGAGAGCGTGCCGCCCTCGAGGATCTCGTCCCACCCGAACGCCCGCCGCCCGTGCGACTCGACGTGGGAGGCGAGCCGACCGATGATCCACGCCTGGAGCTGCTCCTCGTCGTCGAGGCCGAGCTCGCGGATGCGTTCCTGCGTGCGGGGGTCGTCCTCCCACTGGACCTTGGGGCACTCGTCGCCGCCGACGCCGATGTACTCCGAGGGGAACAGGGCGATGACCTCGTCGAGGACGTCCTGGAAGAAGGCGATCGTGGACTCCTCGGCGTTGAGGACGTCCTCGGCGATGCCCCACTCCGTCCAGACGTCGATCGGCTCGCCCGAGACGCCGAGCGACGGGTAGGCGGCGAGGGCGGCGCGGACGTGCCCGGGCGTCTCGATCTCGGGGACGACGGTGACGAACCGGTCGGCCGCGTAGGCGACGATCTCGCGGATGTCGTCCTGGGTGTAGTAGCCGCCGTGCGGACGGCCGTCGAACGCCGCCGGGTGCAGCACCCCGTCGGCGTCCGGCACGTGCGCCCCGACCTGCGACTCCTTCCGCCACGAGCCGACCTCGGTCAGGCGCGGGTACTTCCGGATCTCGATGCGCCACCCCTGGTCCTCGGTGAGGTGGAAGTGCAGGCGGTTGAGCCGGTGCGCGGCGAGCTGGTCGATCACCCGCATGACCTCGTGCTTGGTGCGGAAGTGCCGGGCGACGTCGAGCATGACGCCGCGCCAGGCGAACGCGGGGGCATCCTCGACGGTGACCGCCGGGACCGTCCACGGGCCGGTGCCGACCCGGCCCTTGCGGTAGACGTCGGCCGGCAGCGACTGCAGGAGCGCCTGGACGCCGTAGAAGACGCCCGCCGGACCCCCGCCGGTGATCTCGACCCGGTCGGCCGTGACCCGCAGCCGGAACGACTCGGAGCGGTCACCGGCCGGTCCGGTGGGGAGCGTGTCGTCGTCGGCGACACGGAGTGCGATCACGTCCGTGCGCGCGGTGTCGACCCCGGCCGCGTCGTCGGCGTCGCGCACCGGCAGCCCGGTCGACCCCCGCAGGGTCTGCTGCAGGTACAGTCGGACCGACTCGCTCGCTGCGTCTGCGGCGATGCGGGTCGACGGGGTGATCGCGAAGGCGCCGGCACCCGGTTCGGTGCGGCGCGGCCGTGGGATGAGCATGTCGGAGTCCACCATTCCTCAATGATCTTTCGTAATATGGAGGCTATGGCCGTGGACGAGACCGTGTCAACGCTTCCGAACGGTGTCGTCGGCAGCACGCCGGGGATGCTCCGACTCATCAACTCGCGTGCGCTCCTCGCGGAGCTCTTCCGTGACGACGGCTCGCACACCGTCACCGAGCTCGGGCAGACCGTGGGCCTGTCGCGCCCCACGGTCGAGGCGGCGCTGGCCGACCTCGTCGACGAGGGGTGGGTCACCGAGGCCGAGGCGATCGCCACGCCGAACAAGGCGGGTCGCCGCGCGAAGCGGTTCCGTGCGGACGCCGGGGCCGGGTCGGTGCTCGGGGTCGACCTCGGGCTGCACGGCATCGTGGGGCTCCGCTCGGACCTCCGCGGTCGGCAGCTCGCCCGGGTCGAGGAGGTCTACACCGACCTCGCCTCCGCCGAGCAGGCGTGGGAGAGCGTGCAGGACGTCGTCCGTCGTCTGGTCGAGGGCACCGACCCGTCGCGGCTCCTCGCCGCCACCTTCGGGGTCCCGGCCGTCGTGGACCGTTCCGGCGAGATCGACTACACCGTCGCGGTCCCGCAGTGGGTCGAGCGACGGGTCCCCGGCCGGATCGGCGACCTGTTCCCCACGGCCACCACGTTCTTCGACAACGACGCCAAGCTCGCCGCCACCGCCGAGGCGATGTGGGGACGCTTCCGCGGCGTGCAGGACGGCCTGTACCTGGTGATGGGTCGCCAGATCGGCGCGGCCTACCTGGTCGACGGGTCCCTCGCACGCGGTGCGCGCGGGGCGGCCGGCGAGATGGGCGGCCTGGCATCGACCGGCTGGCCCGGCGCACCCGCCCGACTGGAGGCGCGGATCGCCCCCGGTACGGACGTCGAGTCCGTCATGGCGTCGGCCGGGCAGGGCGACCCGGACGCCGCAGCGGCCGTGCGGGCGCTCGCCGCGGACGTCGCGCCCGGGGTCGTGCAGCTCATCGCGACGATCGACCCCGAGGTGGTCGTCGTCGGGGGCGAGGTCCTGCCCGCGGCCCCGGTGTTCTGCGAGGCCCTGACCGAGATCGTCACGCCGCAGCTCCGGCACCCCGTCGAGATCGTCCCGTCGACGGTCGGCCGCGACGCCGTGGCCCGCGGCGCCCTCGCCCGTTCCCTGACCCACGTCCGGACGACGCACATGGGACTCGGCTGACGTCCAGGCTGCGTGCCGGGTCCTGACAGGGCACTCAGGCACCATCGGGGGATGACGACTGCCGTGGCTGCGCCTGCCCACACCATGACCGTCGCCGCCGGCGACTCCGCCGCGGACCCCGAGATGGGCGGGCTCTCCGGTCTCGTGCTGCAGCTCATCGACGCCCTGGGGGAGTGGGGCGTTGCACTGATGCTCTTCGTCGAGACGGTCTTCCCGCCGATCCCGTCCGAGGTGATCCTGCCGTTGGCCGGGTTCCTGGCGGGTGCCGGCCGGATGAACCTCGTGCTCGTCCTGCTGCTCGCGACCCTCGGCTCCTACCTCGGCGCACTGGTGCTGTACTGGCTCGGCGCCGTCATCGGCTTCGAGCGGACGACGCGCTGGCTCGGCAAGCTGCCCCTCGTCGACGAGGACGACTTCCGCAAGGCGGCGGACTGGTTCCACCGGCACGGCAAGAGCGCGGTCTTCTTCGGCCGGTTCGTGCCGATCGTCCGCAGCCTCATCTCGCTGCCGGCCGGAGCCGACCGGATGCACCTCGGGACGTTCTCGGTGTTCACGATCATCGCGAGCGGGATCTGGAACAGCGCCCTGGTGCTGCTCGGAGCGGCCTTCGGGACCCAGTACGACAAGGTCGAGCAGTACACCGAGTGGATCGACCGGGTCCTCTACGTGGCGATCGCCGTCGTCGTGGTGACGTTCGTCGTCCGACGGGTCCGACGCGTCCGGGCCGAGCGGAACCAGCGCACCGAGCACGGCGCAGTGGCTGCCCGAGGCCGTCGTCGCGCCGAGCCCGCCGGCGACTGAGCGCTCACTCCTTCGTCAGCGCCGACTCCTTGTGGGCGGCGCGCTTGCCGGACTTCTCCGACTCGACGATCCAGTACGGGTCGTCGTCGCTCGGCTTGAACGACTGGCCGTCGAACTCGAAGTCCGAGACCCGCTTCTGCACGAGCGTGCCGGTCGTCTTCCCCTGCGACGTGTTCCAGTGCACGGTGTCGCCCTTCGACAGCGCCATGGTGTCCTCCTTGCGTGATCGCTCACCTGTTCGGACGTCGGACTGTACCCCGATGCATCCGCATGAACACAGGGAAGTGGGCCGATCACGATGTCATAACGTCCGCGCGGATCACGGGGCGGCCGCGTACCGTAGTGGGTGAGTCACCACGTTGGCAACTGCCACGGAACACCGGCTCCGGACGGAACGACATCAGCCATGACCCTGCTGAACGACACACGGTCGGAAACGGTCCTCTCGGGCCGCTACCGCCTCGTGAAGCTCATCGGCACGGGCGGCATGGGATCCGTCTACGAAGCACGTGACGAGCACACCTACCGTGCCGTCGCCGTGAAGCTCTTCGCCACGCCCGAGTCGATGACCACGGCCGACCGGGTCCGCCAAGAGCGCGAGATCCGACTGCTCAGCATGCTGTCGCACCCGGGGCTCATCCCGCTGTACGACGCCGGCACCCACGAATTCGAGGACGGTCCGCACCGGTACATCGTGATGGAGCTCATCGCGGACACGACGCTCCTGCGCCGGCTCGCCGGGGGCGCCCTGCACAACTACGAGGTGGCCGACCTCGGCGCCCAGCTGGCCGACGCGCTGGCGTACGTGCACTCGCGCGGCATCGTCCACCGCGACGTCAAGCCGGCGAACATCCTCATCAGCGACGAGGGCTCGTCGGGCTTCGCGCGCACCGTGAAGCTCACCGACTTCGGCGTCGCCCACTTCGTCGACGGCTCGCGCCTGACGAACGACGGCACCATCATCGGCACGGCCGCGTACCTCAGCCCCGAGCAGGTCGCCGGGGAACCGATCGGCTTCGCCACCGACGTCTACTCGCTCGGACTGGTGCTGCTCGAGGCCCTGACCGGCAAGCAGGAGTACTCCGGCACCCTCATCGAGGCGGCACTCGCACGGCTCCGCCACGACCCCGAGATCCCGGACGGCATCGCGCCGGAGTGGCGGGACCTCCTCGCGAAGATGACCGCGCGCAACCCCGACCGCCGCCCGACCGCGGTGGCGATCGCGAACGCCCTCCGCGGTGGTTCGGCCCAGATCACCGGTCCGGTGCCGCTGGGACCGCAGCGCGTGAAGCACAAGCGCGACCACCGCCTGCACCGTGCCGCGCACCGGCACGCCAAGCGCGGGACGTTCGTCACCGTGCGGCGCTGGCGGCGGCGGAACGTGCTCGTCGGGTCGTTCGCGGCCTTCGGCGTCCTGGTCGCCTGCGGGGCGTCCTACGTCGCCGGCACCCTGCACTAGGCCGGTCGCACGGCCGCCGTGCACCCCGCACCGGCGGCCGCTCCGCACCTCCGGGGTCCCTGGCAGGATGGACGGCATGACCGACCAGCGATGGATCAAGATCTGCGGACTGTCGACCCCTGCGACCGTGGACGCCGCCATCGACGCGGGTGCGGACGCGGTCGGGTTCGTCTTCGCCGCCGGCAGCCCCCGGACCGTGACGGCGGACCTCGCGAAGGAGCTCGTCGAGCGGGTGCCGGACGGCATCGACGCGGTCGGGGTCTTCCGAGACCAGGAGATCGACGAGGTCGTCGGCATCGCCTCGGCCGTGGGGCTCACCACGTTGCAGCTGCACGGCGGCGAGTCGGCCACGGACTTCGCGCGCGCCCGCGACGCCGGGTTCTTCACGATCCGGGCGGTCGCGGCCGAGGACTACCTGGCCGAGACGCCGGAACAGCGCGCGTCGTACGACCACGACCTGCTCCTGCTCGACGCCGCGGTGCCGGGCAGCGGGCGGCTCATCGACCCCGCCTCGATCACGGGGAAGGTCGACGAGGCGTGGATCCTCGCGGGCGGGCTGACGCCGGCCAACGTGGTCGCGGCGATCGAGTCGCTCGACCCGGACGGCGTGGACGTGTCGAGCGGTGTCGAGTCCGAGCGCGGCGTGAAGGACGAGGCGAAGATCCGGGCGTTCGTCGAGGCGGTCCGCAGCATCCCCTGAGTGGTTCGCCGCGCCTCCCGTCCGTCGGCGCGTCAGCGCAGGGTGGGGATCAGCTCCGTGAGGAACGCGTCGGTGTCCTCCCAACCCTCGACCGCGTGGCAGGGGACGCCGAGGGCCTTCACCGGGTAGTCGTTGCCCTCGGGGTCGAGGCGGTCGCCGACGAACAGCATGTCGTCGAGCGCGACGCTCGTGATCTCGGCCAGGCGCTGCATGCCGTACGCCTTGTCGATGCCCTTGCGGGTGATGTCGACGCTCGTCGAGCCACCGGAACGGACCTCGAGGTCGGGCAGCTCGGCCTGGACGCGCCGACGGAGCTCGTCCTTCTTCGCGCCCGTCGGGTCCCACTGCTTCTTCACGTCCACCGGAGCGGACTGGCCGAGCGCGGAGAACGTGATCTGGGACCCGCGGTCCTCGAGGATGGGGCCCCACGTCTCGGACTCCCAGAAGCCGGCGGCCTTGGCCTCGGCCTCGACCGCGGCCAGGGCGCGCGCCTTCTGCTCGTCGGTGAGGTCCTCGGCGTACTGGAGCGCCCAGTCGTTGCCGGTCCACCGGTAGTAGGCGGTGCCGCAGGTCGGCAGGAGGTGCAGGTCGTCGAGCACGAGCCCGTCACGACGCCGCAGGGGTGCGACGAGCTGCTGCTCGAACTGCTGGAAGTTGCCGCCGGAGATCACCGCGACCGGCACGACCTCGAGCAGGGACGCGAAGGTCTCGAGCATCCGGGGGTCGAGCGCGGACTTCGAGGGGGCGAGGGTGTCGTCCAGGTCGAAGGCGACGAGGCGGGGCGTGGTCATGCCCCGATCCTGCCAGAGGCCCCCGATCACATGCCGGGTGCGATGCCCTGCCCGGACGGCGCTGCGCGATGTCTGCGGTGTCACGCGCGGTGCGTGGCGGGCACCCGGTCGCGGTCGTACGTGATGTCGGTGTAGCCGTGCGGCGCCGGGGTGCCGTCCTCGTCGAGGTTGACGAACACGACCTCGTCGATGGTGAGGATGCTGCGGTGCGTGAAGAGGTTCCGCGCCTCGGCCCGCATCGTCAGCGAGGTGCGGCCGAAGCGGGTGGCGACGAGACCGATCTCGACGATGTCGCCCTCGCGCGCCGACGACACGAACACGATCTCGGACATGTACTTCGTGACGACCTTGCCGTTGCCGAGCTGGATGATCGCGTAGACGGCGGCTTCCTCGTCGATCCAGCGGAGGAGGCTGCCGCCGAACAGGGTGCCGTTGGCGTTGAGGTCCTCCGGACGGACCCACTTGCGGGTGTAGAAGTTCATCTCGGGGCCGGGGGTGTTCGCGTCGTGCTGCATGTCAGTACATGCTACGCCCCGCCGCACACGGCAGCGGCCGCACCCCGGTGGGGATGCGGCCGCGTGCGGTGGTGCAGGACTACTCCTTGACGAGGACGACCTCGTCGAGGGGGAGACGGGTCCGCGGGGCGACCTCGCGCTCGGCGGCCTTGTCGTCGAGCTGCGACGGGTCCGCCACGGTGCCGATCGCGGTGACCGTGTAGGGCAGGAACCGCTCCGGCAGGTCGAACGCGGCACGGAGACCCTCGGCGTCGATGCCCGCCATCTGGTGCACGTGCAGGCCCTCGGCGTGCGCCTGGACGGTCAGGGCCGCGAGGGACTGGCCGAGGTCGTACTGGGCGAAGGGACGCTCGTCGCCGTCCTCGGTCACGGTCTCGAGCACGCCGACGACCAGGGCGCTGGCGCGGAAGGCCCAGGCGGCGTTGAAGCCGAGCAGGTTCTCGTTGATCTTCCGGAACGTCTCGGTGCCACGGCGGCCGGCGATGAAGCGGCGCGGCTGGAAGTTCATGGCCGACGGGGCCCAGCGAGCGGCTTCGAGGACCGCGTCGTACGCCGCGTCGTCGATCGTCGCGGTCTCGTCGTAGGAACGGGGGCTCCACCGCTCCTCGAGCAGGGGGACGAGGGGCTGGCTGGAGTCGGTCGAACGCGTGAGCGTGCTGGAGTTCGTCGAGGTCATGGTGGGCACAACGGTATTCGATGCGTTCGCATTTCCGGCCTGAGCAACGTCACATGGTGCAAGGATGGAGCCGATGGGTGGCGTGTTGACCGGGTTCGCGATCATCGGCGCGATCATCGCCGCCGGGTACGTCGTCGGACGCATCGGACTGCTCGGCCAGCACGCCCAGTTCGTGATGAGCCGGCTCGCGTTCTTCGTGCTCATGCCCTGCCTGCTCTTCCACACGATCGCCACGGCGGACATCCACGTCCTGCTGTCGCCGATGCTGTGGGTGTCCCTGCTCAGCGCGGTCGTGGTGGCCATCGGTGCCGGCGTGGTCTTCCGGGTCGTCCTGCGCCGGCCGCTCGCGACCACGACGGTCGGGGCGCTCGCCGCGAGCTACGTCAACGCGAACAACATCGGGCTGCCGGTCGCCGTGTACGTCCTCGGGCAGGCCACGGCGGTCGTGCCGGTCATCCTGCTGCAGCTCATCGTGCTCGCGCCGATCGCGCTGACGATCCTGGACACCGCGACCTCGGCGGGCGGGAGCTGGTGGCGCCGGGTCTCGGGGCCGTTCCGGAACCCGATCATCATCGCCTCGCTCGTGGGCCTGGTCTTCTCGGCGACGGGCATCGACCTGCCGACGCCCGTGCTCGAGCCGTTCTCGCTCGTCGGGGCGGCCGCCGTGCCCGTGGTCCTGCTGTCGTTCGGGATGAGCCTGCACGGTGCGACCCCGCTCCGCGACCCGGCGATCCGGACGGACGTCATCGTGGCGTCGGCGATCAAGCTCGTCGTGATGCCGGCCGTGGCGTTCGTGTTCGCCCGGTTCGTGTTCGGGCTGGGGGACCAGGACGTCTTCGTGCTCACGACCCTCGGGGCGCTGCCGGCAGCGCAGAACGTGTTCAACTACGCGCAGCGGTACGGGGCGGCGGTGCCGGTCGCGCGGGACGTGGTGCTCATCTCGACGATCGGTTCCGTGCCGGTGCTGGTCGCGGTCGCCGCGCTCCTGCACCCGTAGCCGCGTGACGCATCGGGGCGGCGCGTACCGTGGGCGCCACCGAACGGAAGAGGAGGTCCCCGATGGACACCATGGCGATGATGAAGACCATGTCCACGAGCGAGATGCCCGTGGCGATGGACGCTGAGCTCATGCAGGACACGATGATGGCGATGAACGCCGCGTCGATGGCCGCGACGATGTGCTCCGCGAGCGACATGCAGATGGGTGCCGACATGGCCACGTGTGCCGCGATGTGCTCGAACACGGCGATGATGGCCGACACCGGCATGCGGATGATGATGCGTCCGATGGGCATGGACGCCGACAGCATGCGCGCGATGCTCACGGCCTGCGTCGCGATGGGCACGGCGTGTGCCGCCGAGTGCCGCAGCCACGCGGACATGGACGAGTCGTGCCGCTACTGCGCGATGGCGTGCGACGAGATGGTCGCGAAGTGCGAGGCGATGATGGCCTCGATGACCGCCTGACGCGTCACGCGGTGCGCGCGGTGGTCTTCCGACCGCCGGCGATGAGGATCTCCGCGGCCGGGTGGTGGGCGACCGGGTCGCCGACCGACACGAGCGTGTCGGCGTCCGCCACCCGCAGCTGCGTCACGCCGCCGTCGAGGAACGCGACCACCACGTCGGCGGGGCGTGTCTCGACGACGATGCCGTCCCTCCAGGCGCGGGGCGTGGCGTCGGCCATGACGCGCTGGATCGGAAGGATCGTCGACGGGGTCGTGCGGGACACGGCTTCACCTGCTCTCGAAGGGGTTCGGTGCAGGCAACGTACGTCGCTGGGTCCGCCCCGCTCAACGAGGGCGGACGCGGGGAGTAACAGAAGGCGTCAGAAGATCATCGGCCGGTCGTCGTCGAGCGAGGTCTCGAGGTCGAGGTCGACTGACACCGGGACGTGGTCGCTCGGCGCGTCACCCTTCCGCTCGTCGCGGTGGATGCGGGCGTCCGTCACGACGTCCGAGAACGCCTGCGACCCCATGATGAAGTCGATGCGCATGCCCTCGTTGCGGGGGAAGCGCAGGGACTTGTAGTCCCAGTAGGTGTAGCCGTCCGGCACGATCGGGCGGACGACGTCCTGCAGGCCCCGCGCCTCGAAGTCCCGGAAGGCCGCGCGCTCGGGCTCGGTGACGTGCGTGTGCCCCTCGAAGACCGAGACGTCCCACACGTCGGAGTCGAGCGGCGCCACGTTCCAGTCGCCCATCAGCGCGAGCGGCTGCTCGGGGTGCGCGGTGAGCCACTCCGAGGTGCGGTCGGCCAACTGCCCGAGCCAGTCGAGCTTGTACGTGTAGTGCGGGTCGCCGACCTCGCGCCCGTTCGGCACGTAGAGGCTCCACAGGCGGACGCCGTCGACCGTGACGCCGAGGGCGCGGGCCTCCACCGGGAGGTCGGGGCCCTCGTGCCCCTTGAGGAACCCGGGCTGGCCGGGGAAGTCGCGGGTGACGTCCTCGAGCGGGAGTCGGCTGGCGAAGGCCACCCCGTTCCACTGGTTGAGGCCGTGCGCCTCGACCTGGTACCCGGCGGCCTCGAACGCCTCGACCGGGAACTGCTCCGGCTTGCACTTGATCTCCTGCATGCCGAGGACGTCGACGTCCTCGCGCACCAGCCAGTCGACGATCCGACCCACTCGGGTGCGGACGGAGTTCACGTTCCAGGTCGCCACGCGCATGGGTCCGAACCTACCGTGCGCCGGCGCGGCGGGGCTCCGTGCGCCGGCCCGGCGGGGCTCCGCGCGCCGGGCCGTGCTCCCGGGCGGAGCACGGCACGATGGTGTTCGCTGGACACCAGGACGAGACTGCATCGGAGGCACTCATGGCATCGACGACGAACCGCGTCGACGGGACCGCGACGACCGGCACCACGACGACGCAGGTCACCACCAAGGGCCGGACGATCATCGACGACACGGTCGTCGCGAAGGTCGCCGGCATCGCCGCCCGGGACGTCCCCGGCGTCTTCGCGCTCGGCGGCAACGCGGCCCGGGCGTTCGGCGCGATCCGTGACGCGATCGGCTCGAGCGCGCTCGGCCAGGGCGTCCGCGTCGAGGTCGGCGAGACGCAGGTCGCGGTCGACCTGACGATCGTCGTGGACTACCCGACGCCGATGATGGACGTCGCCACCGCGGTGCGCGCGGCCGTCACGACCGCGGTCACCGAGCTCGTCGGGCTCGAGGTCACCGAGGTCAACATCGCCATCAACGACGTGAACATCCCCGCCCTCAACGGTGTCGCCGACGACGCCGAGGGCCGCGTCCGGTGAACGCCACCGTCGTCGGCATGGGCGTCGGCGCACTGCTCGCGATCGTCGCCGTGACGCTCGGGGCCTGGGCGTTCGTCGTGGTGGCCGTCTGCATGCTCGTGGGCGGGATCGTCGCCCGCATCGTCACCGGCGACGTCGACGTGCGCCGACTCCTCGACGTGCTGCGCGGACGCCGGAGCTCGTCGTGAGCACGCCCGCCGTCGCCGGTCCCGGCAGCGGCGGACGGGTCCCCGGCTCCGACCGGATCGGTTCGGCAGCCCTCGTGCACACCGCGCAGGCGGTCGCTGCGGAAGCGCTCCGGGTGTCGTTCCAGGAGGCGCGTGCCCGGGTCGCCGACGACGGCCGCGGTGGGCTGGCGGTCGAGATCACCGCACCGCTCGCCGTCCCCGCGCTGGGGAGCCACGCGGTCCCCGACGAACCCGTCACCACCTCGGCGCACCGCGCCCGCGGCACGATCGCCGAGCGGCTCCGCACCATCACCGGCCGACAGGTCGAACGGGTGACCGTGACGTTCTCGTCGTCCGTCGTCGACACCCCGAGGAGGGTCCGGTGACCGAGCGTTCCCTGCCGCCCGGCCCGACCCACGACCGGGTGTACCGCCGGATCGTCCGCCGCGAGACGAACGCCTCGCGGTCGGGAGCGGTCGTCGTCGCGATGCTCGTCACCCTCGTGCTCGCCGCGGCCGCCGTGTTCGCCGCCGTACTCGTGTTCCTCGACCAGCGCGCGCTCGGTGTCGACCCCCGCGCGGTCGTGGACGCCGCCGCCCGGGCGCCCCGCGGGCTCGACGCGACCGTCGTGGTCGGCATCGCGGCGATCGTCGCGCTGGTCGGTCTCGTGTTCCTCGCGCAGGGCCTCCTGCCGCAGCGTCGCCCCCGGCACGCGATGTCGTCGTCGCGGCTCGCCGTGGTCGTCGACGACGAGGTGCTCGCGTCGGCCGCCGCGCGGGCCGCACGGTCGGCCACCCGGCTCGGTCCGGACGCGGCCGTCGGCACCGTCGGCCGTCGGACGGTCGACGTCGTGCTCCGCCCGCCCGCGGGGGCCGACGTGCCCGCGGTCGCCGCGACCGACGCCGTGACCAGGGAGTTCGCCGCGATCGACGCGCCGCCCGGCATCACCGCGCGGGTCCGCGTGCAGCCGACCGGACGGGTGGACGGATGAACGCGACGAACCGCGTCGTCGGACGGACGGCGCTCGTGCTGGTCGGACTCGCGCTGCTCGTGCTCGGCGTCGGGGCGATCCTCGTCCAGACGCTGCCGTGGGCGGCCACGGCGTGGCACGAGCGTGCCGGCGTGCTCGACCCCCTGGGCGCGGATGCCCCGCGCGAGACCTCGGTGACGGCGTGGACCTGGGTCCTCGGCGGCGCGGTGGTGCTCGGGGTCCTGGCGATCGTGGTGCTGTCGACGCTCGGTGGCGGTCGGGTCGGCACCGTGGTCGAGGACGACGGGTCCGCCGGCGGGGTGGCCGGTTCGGTCCGGATCGACGCCGCTGCGGTGCAGCACGCGCTGTCGTCGGCGATCGGTGCCATGCCGCAGGTGGGCTCGCTCGCGGTCGACGTGTTCCGGGTCCGGGGCAGCCGGGCGATCCGGATCCGCGTCCGACCCCGTCGCGGAGCCTCGCCGCGCGACATCACGACCGGCGTGGAGGACATCGTCGCCGACCTGGACGCCCTGCTCGGGGACCGTCTGCCGGTCCTGCTCGAGATCGCCCGGGGTGGCGCGGGCTCCGGCCGCACGGACCGGGTGCACTGAGGTCTGCATGCCGCGCTCGATCGACGGACTGTCCCGTGCGCGGGGTACCGTCGCGGTGCCCGCGGTCGTCCGTGGCATCGCACGGGGTCGTCCGGTGCAGGCCGTGTGGGTCAACGAGATCGGTGGCCGGACGTTCCGCATCGGTGCGGACGGCCTGGCCGAGGAGTACGTCAAGGTGCTCCCGCACGCCTACGCGCCGTGGATCGTCGGCGAGGCCGCACGCCTGACCTGGGCCTCCCGGTACGCGCGCGTCCCGGAACTCCTCGACCACGGGGTCGACGACGAGGGGGCCTGGCTCCGCACCCGCGCGCTGCCGGGGTGGAGCGCGGTCGACCCTCGGTGGCACGACGAACCGCGCACGGCCGTGATCGCGGCCGGCGAGGGACTGCGGGCGCTGCACGACACCCTGCCCGTGCTCGACTGCCCGTTCGAGTGGTCCACCGTGCAGCGGGCCGGACGGGCTCGCGCTGCCGGCGCCGACCCCGAGGCGCTCGGTCCGGAGCCGCCCGTGGACCGCGTGGTGGTGTGCCACGGCGACCCGTGCACGCCGAACACCCTGATCGGCGCGGACGGCCGGTTCGCCGGGCACGTCGACCTCGACGCCCTCGGCATCGCCGACCGCTGGGCGGACCTGGGCGTGGCGACGATGGCGCTCGGGTGGAACTACGGCCCCGGGTGGGACGGACTCTTCCACGAGGCGTACGGGCTGCCCGTCGACGAGGAGCGGACGGCCTGGTACCGGGCGCTGTGGAACCTGGACGACGACGGCATCGAGACCGCGTCCGGCACGGAGACCGCCCACGGGACGAGCGCCGGACCGGATGCCCGACGGGACGGCTAGAAGGCCACGCCCCGCGCCTGCATGAACGGCACCGGGTCGACGGTGGCGCCGTTCACGTGGACCTCGAAGTGCGTGTGGCAGCCGGTCGAGTTGCCGGTGGAGCCGACGAGCGCGATCAGCTGCCCGGCCGACACCTGCTGGCCGGGGCTCACCCGGAACCCGCCGTTCACGATGTGCCCGTAGGCCGTCTGGACCCCGCCGCCGTGGCTGATCCGCACGTAGTTGCCGTACCCGCCGTACCAGCCGGCGTAGTCGACCGTGCCGGCGGCCGCCGCGACGATGGGCGTCGAGCACCCGCTCGCGAGGTCGGCGCCGTCGTGCTTGATGACGGTGCCGTAGATCGGGTGCACGCGGTACCCGTAGGGGCTGATCACGTACCCGCTGGCCGGACGGACCCACCCGGTCCCCGAGCCGGACCCCGGCGAACCGCTGGAACCCGAGCCGCTGCTGCCGGTACCGCCACCCCCGCCGCCGCTGCCGGCGTTGGCCGCGTTCGCGGCGTTCTGGGCGGCGATGGCCCGGAGGTACGCCTCGCGCGCGGCCTTCTCCTCCGCCGCCTTGCGCACGGCCTCGCCCTTGGCGAACTCGGCCTCGGTCCGGACCCGGCCGGAGGTCAGCGTCGCGAGCTGGGCGTCGAGCCGTGCCTTGTTGGTCTGCTGTTCGTCGTAGGCGGCCTGCACCTTGTCCGCCGCGGCCTGGGAGGCCTGCATGCGGCGCTCGGCCTCGGCAGCGAGGTCGTCGAGCGCCTCGGACGCACGGTCGGCCTGGGCGGTGAGGGACCGGGCGACGGCGGCGTCGGCGGTGGCTGCGGCCTCGACGCGTTCGGCCTGCTCGGAGAGCTTGCTGAGCGCACCGAGGTTGTAGAGGAGGTCGCTGGCGTCCTGGCCGCCGGAGATCACGGACGCGGTTACGTCGGCGCCCCCGGACCGGGCCATCTGGGCGGCGAACTGGCCCGCCTGGGCGGCGCTCTGCTCGGCGACCTCGGCGTGGTCGTCAGCGTCGGCGCGGAGCCGCTGTTCCTTCTCGGCGGCGTCCTGCGCCTTGCTCTGCGCATCGAAGAACTCGGTGCCGAGGCGCTCGGCCTCGGCCTCGGCCGCCTTCACCTTGCTCGACAGCCCGGAGATGATGCCGCGGATCTCGGTGATCTGGTCCTGCTTGTCGGACTCCTGCCCGCGCGCGGCCATGACCTCGTCCCACGAGGGGTAGGTCGCCGCGCTCGCCACCGGCGCGTCGAACACCACCGTGCCGACGAGGCCCGCGAGCGCGAGGCCGGTGGCGGCGAGACGGAGTCGGACGGCGGCACGGGGACGGGAGTGGCTGGTGGGACGAGTCACGGGCACGAGCCTATACATCCGTTCAGGCACGATCGGCCGTCGCCGCGCGGCTGTGGACAACTTCGCAGGGCGGTCGTTCAGAAGCCGCGTTCCCGCCGGACGGCATCGGCACTGTCGACGACGTCCCGCTGCAGGACGGCGGCGCCCGACGTCCCGGCGTAGTCGTACACGTCGAACCCGGTGCAGTGCGTGATCGTCGCGGGCGGGCCGAGGGAGTCCTCGACGGCGGTCGTCCAGACGTCGCCGGACCCGATCACCACGAAGGTCGGCGCGGCGTCGCGGTAGGCCCCCAGGTCGACGAGCCAGGGGTAGGTCGCGAACGTGTCCCGCACCTGCAACAGCTGCACGTTCGTGGACGCGTACGTGGCGAGCGGGCGGACCGTCCAGAACTGCCCGACCCCGACGACGTCCCGCCCGTCGGCCCAGCGGTCGAGGCAGGCCGCCGGGTCGTAGCGGGCCTGTGCGACCGCGCGGGCGGTGCTCGGTGCGGTGGCGATCCCGGCGAGCAGCACCCCGGCGGCCGCCAGGGCGAGCACGGCCCGGATGCCGCGTCGCGGCCGGTGCACCTGGGTCCGGCGGACGGCGGTGCGGGCGAGCTCGGCGACCGCGACCAGGGCGAGCAGCGGTGCCGTCACGATCGGCTCGAGGTACCGCGGGGTCTCCGAACCCGCGACGACGACCCCGACCGACACCGCCACGACGGTGACGAGTGGGAGCGCTGCGGCGACGAGGACGGTCCGCGAGGTCCGGACCCGCCACGCCCAGACGGTGCCGCCGACCGACAGGAGCACCCCCACGAGCAGCAGGAGCAGCCCCGCGTCGCCCGCCGCCGACCCCGCGCGGTCGTCGGTGAGCGCGGCGAAGAACCCGAGCGTCTCGCCGGCCCGCGACGGCTGGACGTAGGTCGACGGGTCGAGGGACACGAACGGCCGCAGCGGGATCCGCAGCAGGTACCCGACGACGGACCCGAGGGTGAGCGTCGCGGCGAGCAGCCCGACCGGACGCCACGGGAGCCGGCGGGCGAGTGCCAGGAGCACGAGGGTCACGACGACCGGGGCGGCCGACCACGGGACGTACAGCGGGTTCGACGCCGTCGTGCACGCGGCGACGAGGCCGAGCACGACGAGGACCGTGACGGACGCCCGCCCGAGCCGCACCGCACGGAGCACGAGCACCGCGGTGCCGAGCATCGCCAGCACCGCGCCGTAGTAGTACGTCGTCGTGAGGAGCAGGGACGCGAGCTCCAACGAGGTCGCGGTGGCCGACGACTCGGTGAGCACCAGGAGCGTCACGAACCCGAGGGCGACCGCGGACACCGCGATCCGGGCCGACCGCCGGGCCGCCGGCATGAGCTCGTTCGCCGCGGCCCGGACGAGCGCGTACACGGCGAGCAGCACGAGGACGCCGTTCAGCGCGAGCGCCTGCTGCGGCGTGGCAGTCACGACGGAGCAGAGGAGGTAGACCGGCAGCTCCGGGAAGAAGAACAGCGCCGGGGACATCGCCCACTCGAACGGCTGCCCGAGCTGCATCGACCGTTCGACGAGCGGCAGCAGCACCGAGTCCCCGTCGTACCAGAGCAGGGCGACCCTGGAGGTCGCGACGACGTGGCGCAGGGCGATGACGGCCAGGGCCAGCGCGACCAGGGCGCCCAGCGCCTCCTGGCCGACCGCGAGCCGTCGCGCGCGCCACCGCGAGCCGCCTGTCGGACGCACGACCTCGCTGACCGGGCGCGCGTCGGAGGACATGACCGGAGCGTACCGAGCGTGGCTCGCAGCGCACCCCACCCACACGGGGCAGCGCGCTGCGGGGACGACCGGCTACCCTTGTGGGCTGTGACCGACGCGCGCGACCAGCTCATCCAGTTCATCACGGACGAAGCGGTGTTCCACGGAGACTTCACCCTCACCAGCGGGAAGAAGGCGACGTACTACATCGACCTCCGCAAGGTGAGCCTGGACCACCGTGTCGCCCCGCTCATCGGTCAGGTGATGACCGACCTCATCGGCCAGGTGCCGGACGTCGCCGCCGTGGGCGGACTGACCATGGGCGCCGACCCCATCGCGAGCGCCGTGCTGCACCAGGCCGCCGCCCGCGGACTCGCCTACGACGCGTTCGTCGTGCGCAAGGAGCCGAAGGACCACGGCCGCGGCAAGCAGGTCGAGGGGCCGGACCTCGCCGGCAAGCGCGTGATCGTGCTCGAGGACACCTCGACGACGGGCGGCTCGCCGCTCAAGGCCGCCGAGGCACTCGAGCGCGAGGGCGCGATCATCGCCGCCGTGGCCGTCGTCGTCGACCGCGACACCGGCGCGAAGGAGAAGATCGAGGCTGCCGGGTACCCGTACTTCGCGGCGATCGGGCTGGCTGATCTGGGGCTGAGCGCGTGACCGAGGAGCGTCCGGACGACGCGCACGAGCCCGACCAGACCGCCGGTCCCGCAGACGGGGACGACGGACTGGAGGCACGGCGCGACTCCGCCCCGGACGCTCCGTTCCACGGTCTCCGCAGTGCCGCCGACATCTTCGGTGCGCCGCGGGGCGCGGACGACTGGCCCTCGCGCCGTGAGCGGCGCGAGGCGGAGAAGACCGCGCGCGAGACCGGCGCACCCCTGCCGGACCCGTTCGAGCCGGTGGTGTCCGACGAGCCCGTGACCCCCGCGTCGCCCGCGTCGCCCGCGTCGCCCGCATCGTCCGCGTCGTCCGCGTCGTCCGCGTCGTCCGCCGAGGACGACTCCACGCAGGCGATCTCGATGCCCGAGCAGCTCGAGGCACCGTCCGAGAACCCCCAGGCCGACGCCGAGGCCGAGCGGGCCACCCTCTCCGACCGGATCCCCGCAGCGGCCCCGGTCCCGCCGTCGTCGACCGCACCGCACCCGTCGTCGATCAGCCTGCCGACCGCCCAGTCCCACCGCGACCAGCGTGCGGCCGAGAACCGTGCGATCGACGAGGAGCGGCGCCGCACCGACCCGTTCGGCGCCGGACGCGAGGACGTCGACTGGCTCGGTCGGGCCACGGGCACGCAGCCGGCCGACGCGCCCGCTGCCCCCGCTGCGCCCGCGTTCCCCGTCGTGCCGCAGCCGGTCGGTGTGGAGAACGTCCTGCCGGCCACCGACGAACCGCCGAGCTTCACGGAGCTGCTCCGCATCGCCGACGGCGAGGGCGAGGGCACCGGCGGGCAGGAGCGCCCGTTCGACTGGGCGATCCGCGACGACGAGGCCGGCGAGGTGCCGGCGACCCTGACCACGAACGCGTTCGACACGACGGCGCTGGCCGGTGGCTCGTGGAGCCTGGCGGACGACTCGGACGACTCGGACGACCCGGACGACGACGTCGTCGCGGGTGCGCTGCCGACCCCGGTCGGCGGGACGCCCGTCGTCGAGCCGACCGCGGCGGTGGAGCCCGGGCACCTCGACGACGCGACGGAGGCGCCGGAGGACGAGCCGCGCCTCCAGTCCGACGAACCGACCACGGCGCTGCCCGTCGCCGGCGGCCCGTGGTGGGCCGAGCCGGACGGCACCGTGCCGCCCACGGCTGCCCCACCGCTGGTCGAACCGGCCGCGTCCGAGGCGGAGCCGAGCGCGTACCCCGCGCACCTGCCTCCGGCGGTCGGGCAGGACCTCGACGCCGTGATGGGCATCCGCGGTCACGAGCCGGAGCCGCAGCGCGACGAGCCGGCACCGCTCCCGGCCGCCGCGCCGGACGACCTCGACCAGTCCGAGTGGGACGGTCGCGAGACCAGCGACACGAGTGCGATCAAGGACCTCTTCGGGACCGAGGCGGTCGGGCAGCTCGGTGGGACCGGGTACGACCCGCACGACACCGGAACGCGCATGATGCCGGCCGTCGGTGCCACGCCGGCGCACGCACCCGCGCCCGAGCGCACGCCCGTGCCACCCGTGGCGCCGGTGCCGTCGGCCTCCGCGGGCGGTGGCGACCGCGACAACTTCATCAACGAGGGCTTCGCGAAGCTCCGGAACGAGGGACAGCGCGGCAAGCGGCTGCTCATCTGGGGCTCGGTCGCGCTCATCGTCGTGCTGCTCGTCGCCGTGTTCGCGCTGACGCGGTGGATCCTCGGCAACTCGATCGAGGAGCGCACGCCGGCGCCGACCTCGACGTCAGCGGCCTCGGCGGCGGCGACCCCGAAGGAGACGCCGTCCGCCGCGGCGTCGCAGCCCTCGTCGGCATCGACCTCGCTCGAGACGCTGCAGTTCGCGACGACGCCGGCGGCCCCGGGCGAGCACGCGTGGACCGACCTCGCCGGCGGGGAGTGCCTGTCGCCGTTCACGAACGCGTGGGCCCAGACCTACACGGTCGTCGACTGCCAGACCCCGCACGTCGCCCAGCTCACCGCGCGGCTGCCCGTCTCGGCGAACCAGTGGCCCGGGCCGGACGCGCTCGCGGCCCAGGCGGCCGAGCAGTGCCAGACCTCGGCGGCGTTGAACGCCTCGGCCGCGGCGGCGTACGGCGACGTGCAGGTGCAGGGGTCCTACGCGCCCGACCAGGCGACGTGGGACCAGGGGGACACGTTCATCTCGTGCTTCGTCACCCGGTCGTCGGGCGAAACCATGACGGGGTCGGTCGCGCCGAGCGCGTGAGGGGTCGGGCCGGGCGGACCCGGAACGACATCACCGAGGTCGTACGACGTCGATGATGTCGTCCCGGGTCGACCGCGCCGGTGTCAGGCCGCGGCCGACACCTTCCCCGACACGTCGGAGAGGGTCCGCAGCTCGTCGGCGCTGAGCTCCAGTTCCGCCGACGCCAGCAGTGCCGGCAGCTGCTCGGTGTTGCGTGCGCTGGCGATCGGCGCGACGACGTCCGGCTGCGCCTGCAGCCACGCGAGAGCGACCGTCGCGACCTCGGTGCCGCGGTCCTGGGCGATCGTGGCGAGCGCGTCGACCACCGCGAGCCCCGCCTCGTTGAAGTAGCCGGAGACCTGGCCCTCGCGGTCCTTGCCGGCGAAGTCCTCCTTCGTGCGGTACTTGCCGGTGAGGAAGCCCGCCGCCAGGGAGAAGTACGGCACGACCCCGAGGTGCTCGGTGGCGGCCAGGGGAGCGATGTCCGACTCGTACGGTTCGCGGGTGACCAGGTTGTAGTGCGGCTGGATCGCGACGGGCAGGGCGAGGTCGTTCTCCCGCGCGATGCGGATCCACTCCGCCGCCCGCTCCTTCGAGTAGTTCGAGATGGCCGTGTACCGGACGAGGCCGTCGCGCACGAGCTGGTCGAACGCGCGCACGGTCTCCTCGAGCGGGGTCGACTCGTCGTCGAAGTGCGCGTAGTACAGGTCGATCCGGTCGGTGCCGAGCCGCCCGAGGCTCGCGCGTGCGGCCGCGGCGACGTTCGTGGCGGAGAGGCCCTGGAACTGCGGGTGCTGGGAGACCTTCGTGGCGATGACGACGTCGTCGCGCTTGCCGGACGTTGCGAGCCACGAGCCGATGACCTGCTCGGACTCGCCGCCGGAGTTCTCGGGTGCCCAGGCGGAGTAGACGTCCGCGGTGTCGACGAAGTCGCCGCCGGCCGCGGTGTAGGCGTCGAGCACCTGGTGGGAGGTCTGCTCGTCGGCCGTCCAACCGAAGACGTTGCCGCCGAGGGCGAGGGGGAACACCGTGAGGTCACTGGTACCGATGCGGGGCATGGGGATCCTTTCGTGGTCGTGTCGAACGAACCCGCCCACGCTATGCCTCGACCCTTGGCGGGCGGTCTCCGGACGTCACGCAGGACGGTGCGCTTGCATGGGGCCATGTCCGCGCTCACCACCGCACTCGCCGACCCGCGCTCGTCCGTCCGCCTCCGCGCCGTCATGGCCGCGGGGACGCACCCGGACCCGGCGGACCTCGACGTGCTGGTGGAGCAGTGCGCCGTCGAGCCGGACTTCTTCGTCCGCGACATGCTCACGTGGGCGCTCATCCGGCTCCCCGCCGACGCGGTCGTCCATCGGGTGCTGCCCGAGCTCGACCGACCGCTGCCGCAGGCCCGGAGCCAGGCACTGCACACCCTCTCGAAGATCGGCGACCCCGCGGTCTGGCCGTCGGTGCGGCCCCTGCTGCGGGACTCCGACGTCGGGGTCCTCCGGGCGGCGTGGCGCACCGCGGCCGCACTCGTCCCGGACGCCGAGCGGGACGCCCTCGCCCGGACGCTCGCGGAGCACCTCGGCCGTGGCGACCAGGAGACCCGGCTCAGTCTGTCCCGTGCCCTGGTCGCACTCGGCGAGGACGCCGTGCGACCGGTCCTCGACGACGCCTCGGCGCGCGGTGCGGAGGACGTCCGAGCGCACGTGGCCGAGGTCGACCGCCTGCTCCGGGACCCGGACGCCGCGAGTGCCCTCGCCGTCGAGCGCGCTCGCCGCGAGGTCGCCCTCGGCCGCACCCGCTCCGCGAAGGGGTAGCGCGCGCGGCGCGCGGCGCCCCGCGCGTCCCGCGCCGCGTCGTTTCGTGAGCAGAAACGGTCGAGTCGGCGGAGGCGACCCGACCATTCCTGCGCACGAAACGCGGTGGGCGCGACCCGACGACGGACGGGAGGCGCGATTCGCCGCCGCCACGCGCCTCCAGGCCGTTCCGGGGCGGGTCGGGGAACACCGGGATTCGGGATGCCGAACAGGCCCGATCGGCTTGCGTGAGCGGATCTGAGCGCGCCAAGGTGGTGGCGAAGGGGAGTAGCTCCCAGCGCGTGCATCGACACACTGGCCATCACGACGATCGGCCCGGTGCACGTGGCCCTCGAGGCGAGCGAGACCTTCGGCCGTTCCGCCATGGCCGAAGCCGCTCCCGTGTGTGCAGCGTCATGGCTCGACCACGAGGACCACCATGACCGACACCCTGTCTCCTGCTCCGACGCCCGGCGTCGTGGCGTCCCGGATGGGCGCCAGCGCCTGGGGCCGCATCGCGATCTGCATCGCCATCGCCCTGCCCGCCGTCGTCTTCCGGATCGGCGGGTTCGCGCCGAACCCCGTCGTCGACCTGCTCGTCTTCGGCGGTGCCGTCGTCGCCGCCTCGTTCCTGCTCGCCTGGGCCGCCGAGGCCGCGCAGAAGGACATCGCCGGCGCCCTCGCGATCGCGATCCTCGCCCTGATCGCCGTGCTCCCCGAGTACGCGGTCGACCTGTACTACGCGTTCCGCTCCGGGTACGACCCCTCGTACGAGCAGTTCGCCGCGGCCAACATGACCGGCTCGAACCGGCTGCTGCTCGGGTTCGGGTGGCCCCTCGTGGTGATCATCTCGCTGCTCGTGGCGCGCCGGTTCGTCCGGACCGGGTCGCTCCCCGCCTCGGCCACCCGGGTGCTCGAGCTCGAGCGGTCCTCGCGACTCGACATCGGGTTCCTGGCGCTCCTGGCCCTCGTCGCGTTCCTCATCCCGCTGATGGGCTCGATCCCGATGTGGTTCGGGTTCGTGCTGCTCGCCGCGTTCGTCTGGTACCTCTGGCGGGCGTCGAAGGTCGAGGACGGCGACGACGACGAGGAGGAGATGGTCGGCATGGCGGGCAACATCGCCTCGATGCCGCAGCGTGGGCGTCGCTGGACGATCGTGGCGCTGTTCGTCGTCGCCGCGGCCGTGATCCTGTCCTCGGCGGAGCCGTTCGCGGACGCGCTCGTGCAGTCCGGCAGCGCGCTCGGGATCGACAGCTACTTCCTCGTGCAGTGGCTCGCGCCGCTCGCCACCGAGGCGCCGGAGTTCATCGTCGCCGCGCTCTTCGCGCTGCGGGGGATGGGCGGGGCGGCGATCGGCACGCTCATCGCGTCGAAGGTCAACCAGTGGTCGCTGCTCGTCGGGTCGCTGCCGATCGCGCACGTGCTCGGCGGTGGCACCTCGGGCGGGCTGCCGCTCGACGGTCGGCAGGTCGAGGAGTTCATGCTGACCGCGTCGCAGACCGTGCTCGGCGTGGCGATCATCATCGCGCTGCGGTTCCACCGGTGGTCGGCGATCGGGCTCGCGGCGCTGTTCGCGGTGCAGTTCTTCGTGACGGACACGAACGGGCGGTGGGTGCTCAGCATCGTGCACCTCGTGGCGGCGGTCGTGGTGTTCTGGATCAACCGGCGGGAGATCCTGCCGACGGTGACGGCGCCGTTCCGCCGGGCGTCGTCCCCCGTGTTGCGCGGCTGACGCGCGGCGCGCGTGGGCGCGTGCGGCGGGGGCGCGCGGCGCCGAGGTCGCGTGTTCTGCCGGATGGCGGGCGTGCGGGCGGCGCTTCGTGCGATCTCGGCGGACGTGAGCGGCATGTCGTGCGACCGCGGCGTGGCGCCGACGGGAGGCGCGGTGCGGGCTGGCACCGCGCCTCCCGTCGGTCCGGTGGGTGCGTTCTGGACCTCGTGAGGTCGCGTTTTCTGCCGGATGGCGGGCGTGCGGGCGGCGCTTCGTGCGATCTCGGCGGACGTGAGCGGCATGTCGTGCGACCGCGGTGCGGCGCAGCCGCGAGCGGCGCAGCCGCGAGCGGCGCGACGGGCGGGCGGGGCGTCAGTCGGCGTCGGGGGCGAGCCAGATCGCGGACGCCGCCGCCGCGGGCAGGTCCACGAGGGACTCCGACCCGTCCGACGACCGCCGGGACACCGCGATGACGCCCGCGTAGTCCCGCACCTGCTCCACGCGCAGGTGCGTGCCGAGCCCGACCCCGAGCTCGTCGAAGTACCGCAGCAGCGAGGGGTCGTCGTCGGACACCCGGTCGACGGTGCCGCACGCCCCGGGCTCGATGGCCCCGAGCAGGGTCCCGGGGGAGTCGGGCACGGTGCCGTCCGCGCGCGGGATCGGGTCGCCGTGCGGGTCGTGCGTCGGGTGCCCGAGGTCGGCGTCGACCCGGTCGAGGAAGGTCTCCGACACCGCGTGCTCGAGGGCTTCGGCCTCGGTGTGGACCTCGTCCCACGAGTACCCCAGCCGCTGCACGAGGAACGTCTCGATCAGCCGGTGCCGCCGGACCATCGCCACGGCGACCTGCTGGCCGAGCGGGGTGAGCACGACGCCGTAGTACGGGGTGTGCTCGATGAGGCCGTCGCGATCGAGCTTCCGGAGGTTGCCCGAGACCGTCGACGCGGACACCTTGAGCGCCGCGGCGATGTCGCGGGTGGCCAGGCCCGTCCCGCCGCGCTCACTCGCCTTCCAGACGAGCTTCACGTAGTCCTCCGCCATCGTGGACAGGGAGGGCAAGCGCATGCCCCAATGGTACAAACGGCAGGTGACCGCCGCCGACCCCTCCCGCCGCCGCCGCTGGCCCGTTCCGCCGTCGCTGCTCGTCGGCCTCGCACCGCTCGTGGCGTTCGCGGCCGTCAGCGCATGGCGGGCCCGGCCGAGCGACGACTACCCGACCCTCGGACAGACGGTGGACAGCGTCGTCCGGTCGCTCGTCGTCCCGGAGGGCATCGCCGCCGTCGCACTCTGCCTCGTCGTGACCGGACTCGGCTGGTGGCGCATCGCGACCGTCGACCCGACGCGCACGCGCCTGCGGTGGACGATGGTGGCGCCGATCCTCGTCGCGGTCGTGTGCATCGTGCGGCTGCCGCTCGTGGACTGGTCGGCGCTGCCGGTCCGCTACTTCCTGCTGCTCGCCGTGGGGGTGCTGCTCGTCGGGGTCTTCGAGGAGCTGATGACCCGCGGCGTCCTGCTCGTCGGGCTCCGGCGGCGCCTGCCCGAGTTCGGCGTGTGGATCGCGTCGTGCGCGCTGTTCGGGGTGCTCCACCTGCTCAACGCCCTCGCCGGGGCCGGTCTCGGGGTGACGCTCGTGCAGGTCGTGTTCGCGGCGTCGTTCGGTTCGACGCTCTACGTCGCGCGTCGGCTGACCGGGAACCTGCTCCTGCCGGTGCTGCTGCACGCGTTCTGGGACTTCGGGTCGATCGGCCTCTCGGCGACGACGGACGTGCAGGACCCGTCGAAGCTCGTCGTCGTCGGCGTGATCGGGCTGCTGTCCTTCGCGGTCCTCGCGTTCGGGGTCGTCGCCGGCGGGGTGATCGCGTGGCGGGACGACCGGCCGCGCCGCCTGCGGCGCCGGTGGCGGACCGTGCCGCCCATGGGGGCGTACGCGGTGCTGGGCGACGAGCCGCGCCTCCCGTCCGCCGTGTGGTGACGACGGACGGACGGGAGGCGCGGGGCTGCGAGTGCGCACAGGCTGCGGTCCGGTTCACCTCGGCTTGGTGCACCGTTCCCCGCTCGGCAACCACCCGTCCTTAGCGTTCGGCGCATGCACAGATCAGCACTCCGCGGGGTGACCGTCGCCGCCGTCGCGACCGCCCTCGTCGTCGGCTCGCCCCTCGTCGCCACCGCGGCGGGGTACCCGAGCGACACCGCCAAGCCCGACCTCGTCTCCCTGCTGAGCGGGTACGACCAGTACTGGAAGTCGAGCGGGACGAACGACCTGCACGGCACCGTGCTCGATGCCGGGACGCTGGCGGAGAACGACCGGCTGACCTCGTGGATCAACCAGCACGCCACGAAGGCGCAGCAGCTGAAGGCGCTGCAGGACTCCGAGTACCAGAACGCCACGAACACCGCCTACGACCAGTCGATGACGGTGTCGCAGGGGCTCGGTCCGGCACTCGAGAAGATCTACGTCGAGGGTCGGAACGCCGGGAAGCTGCCGCTGACCTCGGCGGTGGTGAACTCCTCGAACGGCACGAGCGGCGCGTACGTCAGCACGGGTGACGCGAAGGCGCACTACAGCTACCCGCGGCCGTACCTGCCGGCGAGCAGCACCGCGACGCTGCCCGCGACCGACGACCAGACCGGCTGCGCCCCGGCGAAGGTGAACGCGTCGTCGCTCGCCGCGAACCGCGCCGGCAAGGCCTGGGCATCGGCGGACGGGACGCTCGACATCACGCGGGTGCCGGTCGCCACGGACACGTCGCACGAGTTCTCGCCGAACGACGTCGTGCTCGACCCCGGGTACGGCACCGCCGGCATCTGCACGGGCGGCTCGTACCCGAGCGGCCACACCACCACGGCGTACCAGGCGGGCATCACCCTCGCCACGCTCGTGCCGGAGCTGGCGCCGGAGCTGCTCGCCCGCGCTTCCGAGGCCGGCAACGACCGCATCGTGCTCGGCGTCCACTACCCGCTCGACATCATGGGCGGGCGCATCGACGGCGAAGCTGCACTCGCGGCCCGCTGGTCGGACACCCAGTACCGCACCGAGGTCCTCGAGCCGGCGCGGAAGGAACTCGTCTCGTACCTCGAGCAGCAGTGCGGCGACACGCTCGCGAACTGCATCGCCCACTCGACGGCGTACTCGGACGACCCGTACGGCGGGGCCGCGATCCCCGGTGGCACCGCCCAGGTGGTCACCGACCGCGCCTCGGCCGCGGCGGTCTACCGCGAGCGGATGACCTACGGCTTCGCGGCGACCGGCACCACCGGGCTCGCCCCCTCGGTGCCGACCGGTGCGTCGAACCTGCTCCTCACCGCGTTCCCGACCCTGACCGACGCGCAGCGCACCGCCGTGCTCGCCCAGACCGAGATCGCGTCGGGCTACCCGCTCGACCAGTCCGGTTCGGCCGCGGGCTCGTGGGAGCGTCTCGACCTCGCTGCCGCCACGAGCGCCACGGTCGCGGTGTCGGCCGACGGCACCGCCAAGGTCCTCTCGACCGGCGGCACCGCTCGCGTCGTGACCGGCGTCCTCACGGCGCCGAAGGGCACCTCGGTCGCTGCCGGAGGGTCGCTCGCGCTGGCCGGCACCGGGTTCACCCCGGGGGCCTCGGTCCGGGTCGTCCTGCACTCCACCCCGGTCACGGTGGGCACGCTCACCGTCGCGGCGGACGGCACGGTGTCCGGCAGTGTCACCATCCCGGCCGGCACGGCCACGGGATCGCACACCATCGACGTGGTCGACGCCTCCGGCGCCTCGGCGCTCGTCGCACCGCTCGCGATCACGGTGACCCCGGCCGCTGCCGGGTCGGGCACGGGCACCGGTGGCACGGGAGCCGGGACCGGCGGCACCGGCACCGTCGTCGACCAGGGGACGGGCATCCACATGCCGGTCGTCTCCGGCTGATCGCGGGCCGGCCGGCGTCCGTCCCGTGCGGCGGCGCCGGCCGCCTTCCCATCCCCGCCACCCCTGGAGCACCCCCCATGCGCACACGCACCCTCTGGACCGCCGGCGTCGCTGCCGCGGTCGTCCTCGCCGGGGCGGTCGCCGTCCCCTTGCTCGGGTCCACCCCGGTCGCCTCGGCGCCCGTTCCGTCGGCATCGGCGACGCGGTCCCACGTCGCCCCGGCCGTGCCGCACGTCGGGGCCGCCGCGCTCGCCGCACTGCCGGAGGCGCAGTACTCGGCGGTCATCGGCGGGCTCATGCCGTTCGACCGGACCATCACCTCGGACACCGTGTTCCAGCTCCGGGCCGACGCACCCCTGTTCGGCGCGGCGCGGACCACACCGGTCGCGCGGTTCGCCGCCTCCGACTTCCTCCGCCAGCCCACCACGGTCGTCGGGGTCGAGCGCGACGGGGACTGGGAGCGTGTCCTCACCCCGGCGCGCCAGCAGCTACCCTCGGCCGCCGGGGGATCGGCGGCGGCGCAGACCTCGGCGTGGGTACCGGTGGCGTCGCTCCGGGAGGTGTCGACCCCGACCTCCCGCGTCGTCATCTCGACGACGGACCAGTCCGTGTCGATCGTCTCGTCGGACGGCGGGGCCGTGCAGCGGTTCCGCGCCGGGGTCGGCACGGCGGACACCCCGACGCCGACCGGGGTCACCGGCTACCTCGAGCAGCGGTACGTCGACCCCGCCCAGGGGACCGGCGACCACCCGATCCAGCTGACCTCGCTGCACTCGAGCGCGGCCGACGAGCCGTACGGCGGGCACGACGGCGGGCTGATCGGGCTGCACTGGAACGCGACGACCTCGGGTGCGGTGTCGCACGGCTGCGTGCGGCTCGACGCCGAGGCGGTGGCGGCGGTGGACGCCCTGCCGCTCGGCACCCTCGTCACGGTCGAGTAGGGCGCCGCGCGGCGCCGGTCAGGGCTTGCGGCCGACGGCGAAGACCCGCCGGAACGGGTACACCGTGCCGTGCGCCCCCGCCGGGTACGCCGACCGCAGCGCCGCCGCGTACTCCGCCTCGTACGCCGCGGTCGACGCGCCGGACGGGTCCGCCGCGTCGAGCGCCTGCAGCGCCGGACGGAGCCCGGTCCCGCGCACCCAGTCGAGCACCGGGTCGACGCCCGGCAGGAGCTGGGCGTAGGTGGTCTCCCACGCGCGGGCCTCGAACCCGGCGTCGAGCATGATGCCGAGGTAGCCCGCCGGGTCGAGCACCGGATCCTCGCGGAGGACACCGGCCAGCGCCGGCGCCCACGGCCCGGAGGCGGCGACGGACCGCATGAGCGCGTGCGACGGCGACCCGAAGTTGCCCGGCACCTGCATCGCGAACCACGACCCGGACGGCATCGCGTCGAGCCACCGCGGCAACAGCGACACGTGCGACGGCACCCACTGGAGCGCCGCGTTCGTCACGACGACGTCGTCCGTGGGGCCTGGCGTCCAGTCCTCGATCGAGCCCAGCTCGAACGACAACCCGGGGCCGCTCGGCGCCGACGCCAGCATCTGCGCCGAGCTGTCGATCCCGACCACCGACGCGGAAGGCCACCGCGCTGCCAACGTGGCGGTGAGGGTCCCGGGGCCGCAGCCGAGGTCGACGACGCGACGTGGCGCCTCCTGGCCCGCACCCGCCGGCCACGCGATCTGCGCGACGAGGTCGTGGAAGGGCCGCGCGCGGTCGTCCGCGAAGGCGGCGTAGCGCGACGGATCCCAGCGCATCGCTACAGCTCCACCTCGAAGGGTTCCGTGCGGACGAGCTCGTGGACGCCGGAGATGACCTCGCTCGGGCGGAAGGGGTAGCGGTCGATCTCGGCCTGGTCGCTGATGCCGGTCATGACGAGGACGGTGTGGAGTCCTGCCTCGATGCCGGCCTGCACGTCGGTGTCCATCCGGTCGCCGATCATGCCGGTGTTCTCGGAGTGGGCGCCGATCCGGTTCATCGCCGAGCGGAACATCATCGGGTTCGGCTTGCCGACCACGTACGGCTGCTTGCCGGTGGCCTTCTCGATCATCGCGGCGATGGCGCCGGTCGCCGGGAGGACCCCCTCGGCCGACGGGCCCGTCGCGTCGGGGTTCGTGACGATGAAGCGGGCACCGTCGCGGATGAGGCGCACGGCCTTGGTGATCGCCTCGAACGAGTAGTTGCGGGTCTCGCCGACGACGACGTAGTCGGGGGCGGTCTCGGTCATGATGAAGCCGGCCTCGTGCAGGGCCGTGGTCATGCCGGCCTCGCCGATGACGAACGCGGAGCCGCCGGGCATCTGGGACTTGCAGAAGTCGGCGGTGGCGAGGGCGCTCGTCCAGATGCGCTCCTCGGGGACGTGGATGCCGGACCAGCGGAGCCGGGCGCTGAGGTCACGCGGGGTGAAGATCGAGTTGTTGGTCAGGACGAGGAACTCCGTGCCCTCGTCGAGCCACTGCTGGATCAGCTCCGGCGCCCCGGGGAGCGCCTGGTTCTCGTGCACGAGCACGCCGTCCATGTCGGTCAGCCAGCACTCGACCTCGTCGCGGGTTGCCATGCCCCTCACCCTAGTGCGCGCCCGTGACGGCCCGGCTCGGCGTCGGCTCGGAGAAGGCCGGGAGGCACGGATCGGCTCTTGCGCGCCGGTCGCGGACCCGAGATGGTCGAGACACCGAACGCCGCTCGGCTTTGCCCTAGGCTTTTCGGGACACGTACTGGAAGAAGGAGGACGCCCCGTGCTCGTCGAACCCGGAACCCCGCCCGTCGCACCCCGGCCCGTCACGGCGCCGGAGCAGGCCGAGGCGACTCCGCGACGGCGCCGTGGCCGCCCCAACGTCCTCAGCCGCGAGCAGGTGATCGACGCCGCGACGGCCATCGCGAACGAGGACGGCCTCGACCGGCTGTCCTTCCGCGCGCTCGGCGTCCGGCTCGGCGTCGCACCGATGACCGTGCACCGGACGATCGGCGGCCTCGACGACCTGCACGCCGAGCTCGTCCGCCGCACGGTCGACGAGTTCACGGCGACGTTCGTCTGGCCGGACGAGTGGCACGCGGTCGTCCGGACGTTCGCCACGACCTTCCGCGACCTCATGCTGACCCACCCCCTCGTGCTCGAGTCGCACAGCCGCCGCGGGGCCCTGGTCTCGACGGAGTCCGACGCGGTCGTGGCGAAGGTCGTCGGTGCGCTCCGGTCGGCCGGCCTGCCCGACGCCGAGGCGATGTACGCGTTCTTCGTCGTGTACGACTTCGTGGTCGGGCACACCGGCGTGCAGGTCGGCCGGGGCTCGGCCGCGGCAGGTCGTCCGGAGCGGCACGAGCTCGTGGCGGAGATCCTCGGTTCGCACTCGTACGAGGACCGGTTCGCGCTGGGGCTCGACGTCCTCATCGCGGGGATCGAGTCCCGGATCCGGTGACCGGCGACCCCGCCGTACGCTTGGGGGCGTGACCGCAGTCCCCGAACCGTCCCACGAGCGGACGACGAACGGGGTCGGGCCGCACCCCGAGCCCTGGCCGGACGACCCGCGGCTCGACCCGGAGCTCCTGGCGACCGGGGACACCCGCAACGTCGTCGACCGGTTCCGCTACTGGTCGATGGACGCCATCGTCGCCGAGCTCGACACCCACCGCCACGCGTTCGACGTGGCGATCGAGAACTGGCAGCACGACCTCAACATCGGGTCGATCGTGCGGAGCGCCAACGCGTTCCTCGCCGGCACCGTGCACATCGTCGGGCGCCGTCGGTGGAACAAGCGCGGCGCGATGGTCACCGACCGGTACCAGCACGTCCGGTACCACCCCGACGTCGCCGCCTTCCTCGAGGCCATGCGCGACGAGGGCCGCCCGGTGATCGCGATCGACAACACCCCCGGGGCCTCCCGCATCGAGACGGCGCCGATCCCGGAACGGTGCGTGTTCCTGTTCGGGCAGGAGGGCCCCGGGCTGACCGACGAGGCCGTCGCCGGGGCGGACGGACACCTCGAGATCACGCAGTTCGGGTCGACGCGGAGCATCAACGCCTCGGCGGCCGCGGCGATCGTCATGCACAGCTGGGTCGTCCAGCACGCGGAGATCGACCGCACCAGCGGGGCCGACGGCACCGCGCTCTGAACCCTGCACCTGTCGGCCGCAGCCGGCGGGGCGGGGGTGAGCCGCGCCTCCAGTCCGCTACTGCGTCGGCGTCAGCGCGCCGCGGTGGTGCGCCGCGCGACCAACCGGGGCTCGACCAGGACCTCGGTGGCCGCCGACGTCGGGTCGGCGATCCGCGCGAGGAGCCGCTCGCCGGCGCCGCGCCCGATCTCGACACTGCGGTCGTCGATGCTCGTGAGCCCCACGTACCGCGTCGCCGCGAGCGGGGTGTCGTCGTAGCCCATGACCGACACGTCCTCGGGGACGCGCAGCCCACGCTCGGCGAGCTCGGACAGTGCGCCGAGCGCCATCACGTCGTTCGCGGCGAAGACCGCCGTCACCTCGGGGTGCGCGTCGAGGAGTTGCGCCAGGGCGCGCGACCCGGCCTCCTCGGTGGGCTCGCCCGGGAGCACGACCGTCGCGACCTCGGCGCGGCCGTCGACACCGGCGGTGAACCCCGTGCGTCGTTCGTCGGACGCGGCCGACGAGGCGCCGACGAACCCGAGGCGCGTGTGGCCGAGGGCGAGCAGGTGCTCCGCGGCCATCGCCCCGCCCGCGCGGTCGTCGTTCGCCACGGTGTCCGCCCGGGGGATCGCGACGCGGCCGCCGGCGATGACGAGCGGGGTCGAGGCGGGGATCGCGAGGTCGGTGTCGGGCTCGCCGGCGATGACGATCCCCTCGACGCGCATGGACAGGAAGCCCTCGACCGGCGAGGCGTCGAGCCCGGTGTTGAGGAAGCGGTCCGCGACGACGAGCCGGTGGCCCTGGTCCTGCAGCGCCTCGCGCAGGCCGGTCAGCAGGTCGACGAACCACTGGTTCCGGAAGTCGTCGAGGACGACGCCGATCGTCCGGGAGCGCGTACCGGCGAGCGACACCGCGGCCGTGGAGGGGCGGTAGTCGAGCTCCTGGATCGCCTTGAGCACCGCGTCACGCCGCTGCTGGCTCACCCGCGGGGAGCGCTGCAGGACGAGCGACACGAGGGACTTCGAGACCCCGGCGCGCGCGGCGACGTCGTAGATGGTCGCGGGTTTGCCGGCTCCCATGATCTGCATCGACCTCCGTGGCTCTCCCGTCGATGGTAGCGGGGGCCGCGCGCGTGCGGCGCGCCGGGGGCGCGGCCGCTTCGTGAGCAGAAATGGTCGGGTGCCTGGTCCCGGCCCGACATCTTCTGCTCACGATCTGCGCGTGGTCACTCCTCCACACGGGAGGCGCGGTGCGAGTTGTGCACGAGTGCTTCGGTACGCGGGCGGTGCGGGAGCGCGGGGCGCGAGGGTGACCGCATGCGACCACGCCCGCTTCCGCCCGCGCTCCGCAACCGCGCGTTCGACGTCCACGCCGCGGACCGTGCAGGAGTCTCCCGACAGCGACTCCGACGGAGCGACCTCGTCCGGCCCACCCGTTCGATCCGGTGGGCCCGCGACCGCCCACCCGACGCCGTGCACCGGATCCGAGCCCTCCGGCCGGTCCTGCTGCCCGGACAGTTCGTCAGCCACGTCTCCGCCGCCGTGCTCTGGGGGCTGCCCGTCCCGGTCGACGACGAGGCGCCGGTGCACGTCACGAGTCCGATCCCGACCGCCCAACCGCGTCGCACGGGCGTGGTCGGACACCGGATCACGCCCGACCGAGCGGACGTCGCCGAGCGGTGGGGCATGCCCGCGAGCACTCCCGCAGCGCTGTGGGTCGACTGCGGCGCGATGCTGACGACCGACGAGCTCGTCGTGCTCGGCGACGCGATCGTGACCGAGCCACGGTGTCGCACGACGATCGACGACCTCCGGACCGCACTCGTCCGGGCCGGAGCCCGAGCAGGCGTCCGGAAGCTGCGGACGGCGATCGAGCTGGTCCGGGTCGGTGCCGGCTCGCCCCAGGAGACGCGGGCGCGGCTCGCGATCATCCGCGCGGGCCTTCCCGAACCGGAACTACAGGTAGAGATCCGAGACGAGGCAGGGTCCTTCGTCGGTCGGGTCGACATGGCCTACCCGCGGCACCGCGTCCTCATCGAGTACGAGGGCGACCACCACCGCACGGATGCCGCGCAGTGGGCCAGCGACCTCCGGCGCTACCGCGAGGCCGAGCGCCTCGGCTGGGTCGTCGTCCGGTGGTCGCGCTCGGACCTCACCCGGTACCTCGCCGAGGCCATCGGACACCTGCGGTCGGTGCTCACACGCCGGGGGTAGCGTCCGGGCAATGGCGACGCTGCTCATCACCGGGGCCGCAGGACGCATCGGCGCTGCAATCCGGCCCCGACTCCTCGCGGCCGGTCACGACCTCGTGCTGTTCGACGAGCGCACGCCGGACGACCCACCGACCGGCGGTGAGCGCTTCGTGCCCGGGTCGGTGCACGACGCCGATGCCCTCGACGACGCGCTGATCGGCGTCGACACCGTCGTCCACCTGGCGGGCATCCCGACCGAGGCCGCGTGGGACGACCTCGTCGCGGCGAACCTCACCGGGACGAAGAACGTGCTCGAGCGAGCGGCCGCGGCCGGGGTCCTCCGGGTCGTCCAGGCGAGCTCGATCCACGCCGTCGGCCGAGTGCCCGAGCCGCTCGACGAACCGGGGAGCGTGCCCGGGGACCGGCTGCCCCGTCCGGACACGTACTACGGCGTGACGAAGGCCGGGATGGAACTCCTCGGCAGTCTCTTCGCTGACCGATTCGGGATGTCGATCGTCTCGGCACGCATCGGGGCGTTCGGCGAGCAGCCGTCGTCCGGTCGTGCGCTCCTGATGTGGAGCTCGCCGGACGACCTGGTGCGGTTGGTGCTGGCGACCATCGCGCTCCGGGGCCCGGGGCACCACGTCGTGTGGGCGCTGTCCCGGAACACCGGGTCCCCGGCCGACCTCACCGCAGGGGAGCGGATCGGCTTCGTGCCGGTCGACGACGCCTCGGGCGTGCTGGACCCCGACGCCCGTGCGGCCCTGCCCGCCGAGGACCTCCGCTACCTCGGCGGCGACATGGTCGAGCTGCCGCTCGGGCGAAGCACTTCGTGAGCAGAAATGGTCGGGTTCCCTGAGGCCACCCGACCATTTCTGCTCACGAAGCGGCGCGGGGCGCGCCCGGCGCGCGCCCGCCCCGCCCCCGCTACCCGATCAGGCTCGGGCGCAGGTCGCGCAGCGTCCGCGACCGGGTCTGCCGCGCCGTCACGACGAACGACACCAGGAGCGCCCCGAGCAGCCAGCACGCGAGCACGCCCGCATCGGACCACGCCGCACCGAGGTCCCCGCCGTACATCGTCTGCCGGATCGCGTCGACCGAGTACGTCATCGGCAGCGCGAAGTGCAGCGCCGCCAACGGCCCCGGCAGCGTCTGCCACGGGAACGTCCCGCCGGCGGTGACGAGCTGCACGAGCATGAGCACCAGGCCGAGGAACTGCCCCACCGAGCCGAGCAGCACGTTCAGCGCCATGATGATCGCCGCGAACGTGGCCGATGCCAGCACCATGACCCCGATCGTCGCCCCGGCGTGCACGACGTTCAGGTCGAGGGCGAACCGGACGATGAAGAACAGCGCCACCATCTGCACGAGTCCGAGCAGCGCCGGCGTCAGCCATCCGCCGAACACCACCGCGAGGGGCTTCCGCACCGCGGTGATCGCCCGCTTCGAGATCGGCTTGAGGATGAGGAACAGCGCGTACATGCCGATCCAGGCCGCGAGGGAGATGAAGAACGGCGCGAGACCGGCCCCGTAGTTGTCCGCCGCCGCGACGTTGTCGTCCCCGACCTTGACCGGGTCCGAGATCACCGACGCCTGGTCCTCACGCTGCGAGGCGTTCGACGCCGGGATCTTCGTGCGGCCCTCGTCGAGCTTCGAGGCGAGCTCGGACGAGCCGCTCTGCAGCTTCGTCAGCCCGGACGCCAACGACTTCGCGCCGTCGTCGGCCGAGGCCGCTCCGGACGCCAAGGAAGCCGCGCCGGACGACAGCGTGGGCGCGGCCGACGCGAGCTGCGAGGTGCCAGAGGCCACCTGCGACGAGCCGGACGCCAACTGCGCGGCACCGTCCGCAGCGGAGGAGACCCCGCCGGCCAGGGTGGGGGCCGCCGTCGCCAGGGCGGAGGTGCCGGCCGCGACCTGGGCGGACCCGTCGCGCAGCTGGTCGACGCCTTCGAGCGCGGCCTTGGCCTTCGCGAGATCAGCCTTCGTCTTGTCGTCACCGAGCTGCGCGTCGACGGTGGAGGTGATGACCGCCTGCACCTCCGGCGTCAGTTCCACGCCACGGTCCGCGGCGGCCTTCGTGATCGCCGCGGTCACGGTGTCGGGGGAGAGGCCGTTCAGCGCGTCGAGCGCCGGATCGGTCTGGTCGGCCAGTGCCTTGTTGCCGGCCGCGACCTTCTGGGCACCCTCGTTCAGCTGCGCGGTCTGCGCCGGCAGCGACGCGGTCTGCTGCTTCGCCGTCTGC
This sequence comes from Curtobacterium sp. MCBA15_013, assembly GCF_001865095.1. Classification (NCBI taxonomy): domain Bacteria; kingdom Bacillati; phylum Actinomycetota; class Actinomycetes; order Micrococcales; family Microbacteriaceae; genus Curtobacterium; species Curtobacterium sp. MCBA15_013. The sequence continues at coordinate 431,773 of NZ_MJGQ01000045.1, forward strand.
AGTCCCGAGGACAGTGTCGCCGCCCCGGAGGCGACCTGCTGGGCGCCCTGGTCGAGCGCAGCGGTCTGCGACGGCAACGCGGCGGTCCCGTCCGCGAGCGTCGCCGCCCCGGAAGCGAGCTTGCCGGTGCCGTCCGCGAGCGTGGCCGCGCCCGACGCAGCGGACTTCGCACCGGAGGCGAGCTGCCCCGCGCCGTCGACCGCGTCGCCCAGGCTGTCGCGCACGTCGGCGAGGCCCACGAGCAGGGTCTTCGCCGCCTGCTTGCCGACCCGCTCGGCGACGGCTGTGCGCATCGTCTTGCCCGCCTGCTCCGCGATGGTCGAGGCGAGGTACGAGTTCGTGTCCGCCGTCGTCATCACGAGCTCGGCACGCTTCGGGTCGTCCGACTGCGCGGAGACGAGGGACTCCGAGAAGTCGTGCGGGATCGTCACGACGAAGTCGTACGTGCCGTTCCGGACGCCGGAGCGCGCGTCGGCCGCGGTCGTCTTCGTCCACTTGAAGTCGGCGCCGTCGATGGCCTCCTTCGTGACGTCCTTGCCGTAGTCGACGTGGTCGCCGTCGAGCGTCGCCCCGGCGTCCTGGTCGACGATGGCGGCGGGGACCTGGTCGAGCTTCGCGTACGGGTCGCGGTTCGCCCAGAGGTAGGCGCCGCCGTACAGCAGCGGCACGACCATGAGCGCGATGAACGCGAGTCGTGCGAGCGGGGTCGCGGTGAGTCGCGCCAGTTCGGCGCGGACGAGCGAGGTGGTGGTCACGCGGTCGCCTCCGTGGGCAGGTGGTCGGTGTCGGACTGGAGGCGCGGGTCGTCTCCGTCAGGTCGGGCCACGTCCTCGGGGTCCTCGGTCTGGATGGTGTCGAGCAGGTGTTCGACGGTCGCGGCTGCGGCCTTGGAGGTCACGAGCACGACGGTCACGCCGCGGCGGGCGACGTCGCGGACGACCGCGAACCACCCCTCCACGGCGCCGCCGTGCCGTTCGGGCGAGGTGATGACGAGCCCGGTCACCCCGTCCCGCAGCAGGGCGAGTTCGACGAGGAGCCGGACCCGCACGTCGGTCGGGACCCGCTGCACGTGCGTGTCGGCGTAGTCCCGCAGGCCGAGCTCGTCGAGCACGGTGTCGACGTGCTCGCGGGAGGGCCGCTGTCCGGCGAAGGCGAGCTCCTCGCGCACGATGCGCTTGAGGCTCATCACGGGGAAGGGCTCGGCGATGCCCGGCGTGTCCACGAGGGCGAACGTCCTCCGGACCGCCGCGGCGTCGTCGTGCCCGTCGAGCAGCACGCGACCGGTCTCGGGCCGCATGCGCCCGCCGGCGACGAGCGAGGCGAGCACGGGTGCCTGCTCCGTCTCGACGGCGACGACACCCGGGCGGCCGGGGGCGGCGACGGCGGAGACGACGGGCAGCGCGGCACCGGGCTCGTCGCCGATGCCGACGTGGTCGAGTTCGAGCGTCATGCGCGGTCCTTCTCTGTGGAGACCTTCGTGGTGCTGGTAGTGGAGGGGGTGGCGGCCGGCTCGGAGAGCGAAGCGGTGCGCCAGTCGATGCCGGCCATCCCGAGCGCCGAGAGGACGACCATGCGGCGTCCGTCGTCGTCGGAGGTGCCGGAGCGCGTGGCTTCGTCGAGCACGGCGATGCAGGCGCCCTCGACGAGTCGGCCGAGCGTCGCGGGGTCGACGTCGTCGCGCATGGTGCCGTCGGCGATCCCGAGGGCGCACGCGTCGCGGACCTGGGCGCGCAGGGGTGCGAACACCGCGGCCACGGACTCGCTGAACGGGCTGCGGATCGCGACCCGGGCCATCGATCGGACGTGGGACACCTCGGACCACAGCGTCACCGCGATGGCGGCGAGCCGAGCGGCCGGTGGGAGTGCGCCGAGGTCCGCCGCGGTCGGCATCGCACCGGCGACACGGGCGGCCCCGGCGGTGACGACCTCGCGCACGAGGTCGTCACGGGAGGGGAAGTGTCCGTAGACCGCACGCCGGGAGAGTCCCGCGGCGGACGCGATCGTCTCGAGCGAGACGTCCGGGTCCGCCTGGAGCGCGGTCTTCGCCGCCTCGATCAGGGCAGCCCGGTTCTCCGTCGCGTCCCGGCGGGGAGCGCGTGCGGGCTGGTCAGGAGTGGTCACGCACCCCATCGTAATAACGTGCACACACGTGTGCAAGTTATCAGTTCCGGCACCCCCGACCGAGGGTGGTCCCCCAAAGTGCCGACTGCGCTCCCTGAGAGCAAGCGCATAACTTCACAGCAATTCCATGAAGAACACGGACGGAGCCAGGAGTGCGCCTTTTGAACCGTGCAACACCGAACGACAACCCGAACCCGAACCCCCATCGCATCGCACGCGTCCTGACCGCCGGCATCGCCGCCGCGGCCCTCGCGTGCGGTGGGCTCGCCGTCGGTGGGGCGGCCTCCGCGGCCCCGTCCGGCCTCTCGCCCGCCGACCTGAAGATCGCGCAGCCGCTGCGTGACGCGAAGCCACAGAAGACGATCGCGGCGTTCGTGCGCACGACCGGCCAGGGCGCCCTCGAGGTCGACGCGAAGGCCAAGGGCGGCGACCTGACGAAGTCGAAGACGCAGTCCTCGGCCGCGAAGCAGCGCGTCAAGGCGATCGGCTCGACCGTCGACGCGGTCCGCGCTGCCGTCAAGCAGTCCGACGCGGACGCCACCGAGCTCTACTCGACCGAGTACACCGTCCCGGGCATCGCCGTCGTCGCCGACGTCGAGGCGCTCCGGAAGGTCGCGGCGCGCTCCGACGTCGCGAGCATCATCCCGCTCACGCCGAAGAAGGTCGTCGAGCCGACGGTCAACGAGGATGCCTCGGCGGCCCCGTCCGGCGTCGACCCGAGCCTCGCGAAGCCGGGCGCGGACGGCGTCAGCCCGAAGAACGCGGCGAGCGACGTGTACACGCGGGCACTCAACGCGTGGCAGCAGACCGGCCACACCGGCAAGGGCGTCAACGTCGCCGTGCTGGACACCGGCCTCGACTACACCCAGGCGGACTTCGGCGGCCCCGGCACCACGGCCGCCTACGACGCTGCCCTCGCCTCGACGAGTGCGCCTGCCCAGGGCTCGTACGACCCGCAGAAGTTCCTCGGCGGGTACGACTTCGCCGGGCCGACCTACAACGCGGACCCCACCGACCCCGACACCTACCAGCCGGTGCCCGCGCCGGACGACAACCCGATCGACGGCAAGGGCGGCGACCACGGCACGCACGTGTCCGGCACGATCGCCGGCTACGGCCTCGACGCCGACAAGCAGACCTTCGACGGCGACTACACCAAGCTCACCACGCAGCAGGTGCAGGACATGTGGATCGGTCCGGGCACCGCGCCCGAGGCCGGCCTCTACGCCCTCAAGGTGTTCGGCGACGGCGGCGGCTCGACCGACCTCACCGGTGCCGCGCTCGACTGGGTCGGCCAGTCGCTGACCGAGGGCAAGGACATCAACGTCCTCAACCTGTCGCTCGGTTCCGACTACGGCGCACCGGACGACCCCGACAACGCGAAGATCGACGCGCTCACCGCCCGCGGTGTCCTGCCCGTGATCGCCTCGGGCAACGCCGACGACTTCACCGACATCGGTGGCTCGCCCGGGAACGCGGAGGGTGCCCTGACGGTCGCCGCCAGCGCCACCGGCCAGTCGCTCTACGACGGTGTCCAGGTGACCGCCCCGTCCGCCGTCGCGAAGACCTACCGCGCGCAGTACTCCCAGAACTTCCAGGGCACGCTGCCAGTCGAGGGCGACGTCGTCGTCCCGACCACGAACGTCGACGGCTGCACGCCCTTCACGGGTGCGGACGCCGCGGCCGTCGCGGGCAAGGTCGTCTGGCTCAAGTGGACCGACGCCGCGCTCGAGTGCGGGTCCGGGGTCCGGTTCAACAACGTCCAGGCCGCCGGCGGCGTCGGCGTGCTCCTCGCGGGCACGATCAACACCTTCAGCTCGGGCATCGCGGGGAACGCGACCATCCCGGGTGCCGAGCTGACCAAGGACAGCGTGACGAGCCTCCTGGCCTCTGCCAAGGCCGGGACCCTGCACGTGAAGTTCGCCGACGAGCTCAAGGGCTTCGAACTCGCCACCGACCCCGAGGCCGTGAACACGCTCGCGTCGTTCACCAGCCGCGGTGTCCACGGTTCGTTCGGTGACATCGTCAAGCCGGACATCGCCGGCCCCGGGGTCAACGTGATCTCCGCGGCCAACGGCACCGGTGACGACCGCATGTCGATGAGCGGCACGTCGATGGCGACGCCGGACGTGGCGGGCATCGCCGCGCTGACGTTCGAGTCGCACCCGACCTGGTCGGCTCCGGACGTCAAGGCCGCGCTCATGAACACGGCCACGCACGACGTCAAGGACGGCTCCGGCACGGCGACCCTGCTGCGCCAGGGCACCGGCCGCGTCGACGCCCTGCAGGCCGTCACCGCCGACACCACCGTGAAGAGCGTGGAGAACGGTCAGCTCGTGACCGCCTCGTTCGGTGTCGTCGAGGTCTCGGGCAAGACCAGCGAGACCCGGTCGCTCCTCATCGAGAACACCGACTCCACGGCCCACACCTACGACGTGGCCTACCAGCCGCAGGTGTCCCAGCCGGGTGTCGCGTTCTCGCTCAGCACGAAGCGCGTCACCGTCGGCCCCGGTCGAGGTGCCGTCGTGGACCTGACGTTCACGGTCGCCGACCCGACGCAGCTCCGCCGCGTCATCGACCCCACCCAGGAGTCGGTGCAGCAGGGCTACCAGCGGGAGTTCGTCACCGCCGCGACCGGTCTCGTGACCTTCACCCCGACCGACAAGACGCTCGACCCGCTGCGCCTCGGCACGTACGTCGCGCCGAAGCCGGCCAGCGCCGTGCGCGGCTCGGGTGTGTCCTTCACCGGGTCCCAGAAGACCGCGAACCTCGCGCTGAGCGGCCGTACGGTCGACCAGGGCGGCCTGACCTCGGGCTACCACGCCGCGGTCGCACCGTTCGTGCTCGGCGGGACGGACGGTGTGGAGTCGTTCCCGACGGGTTCGGCGTCGCAGTCGCTCAAGGCCGCCGACGTCCGTGCCTACGGCGTCAGCTACGACAAGGCGTCGGACACCCTCGCGTTCGGTGTGCAGACGGCCGGTCCCGACGCCAACCCGGGCGCCGTGACCAACGTCGAGGTGTTCATCGACACGAACGGCGACGGCAAGGACGACTACCTCGTCTACGACGCGAAGTCGTCCGTGGTCGACGCGACGCTCGTCACGACGATCGACCTCGCCAAGGCTGCGCAGGCCGTCGACGACCCCGACATCGACCCGGTGGTCGACGCCTTCCCGCTCAACGGCGGTGCCCCCGGCCAGGACGTCAACACGTTCGACAGCGCCGTCAAGGTGCTGCCGGTGACGGCCTCGGCGATCGGTGCCGCGGGCAAGACCATCTCGTACCGGGTGGAGACCGAGTCGGCGTACGCGCCGGGTGCGGCCACCAGCGGGTCCTCGGTGGTCGACGTGACCTCGACGGCGAAGTTCAACCTCGCCAAGCCGACGCTCACGTTCGCCCAGGGCGGTCAGGGCGGCACGCTGTTCGCCGACAAGGGCACGCTCCAGGTCACCCGCGGCGCCGGTGTGGCCAGCGCCCGGATCCTGCTGCTGCACCTCGGCAACGCGGTCGGCAGCCAGGCCCAGAGCGCCGCGGCGACCTGGGTGGCCCCGGCACTGACGCTCGTCAAGGGCAGTGCGGTCTCCATCAGCGGCAAGCCGACGGTCGGCACGAAGCTCAAGGCGAACCACGGCACGTGGAACGGCTCGGGCGTCACGTACTCGTACCAGTGGCTCCGTGACGGCAAGGCGGTGAAGAGCGCGACGAGCTCGTCCTACAAGCTCGGCACGTCCGACGCCGGCCACACCTTCTCGGTGAAGGTCGTCGCGACGGCGAAGGGCTACCAGGACGGCACGTCGACCTCGAAGTCGACCGCCAAGGTCGCTCGCCGCTAGGCACCGACACCACCACTCGGGCCCCGTCGCACCCCAGCGACGGGGCCCGCAGTGCGTCAAGAGGACATGTAGTTAGACAAACTAGTTATCCGGTGGGAGGGTTGCAGCATGCAGACGCAGACCACCCTGAAGCAGCTCCGGGCCAACCCGATGGAGTGGCGTCGCCGTGGGCTCACCCCGCCCGACGTCATCCAGTCGATGATCGAGGAACGCCTCGCCGAGCCGGGCCACTCGGCCCCGGTGGGCGACCCGTCGTACCAGGACTTCTTCCGCAGCTGAGCGCGCGAGCGCGACCCGCTCGGGGACTGGAGGCGCGGTGCCGGCTGGCACCG